>NZ_JBAKHT010000006.1:0-242749 GCF_036906755.1 Micromonospora sp. CPCC 206171
GTGCTGCATCACGCCGGGCAGGTCACAGAAACGTACGTCGACGAACTTCACGTCCTCGTTCTTCAGGTACCGCAGGGCTTCCCTGGGGTCGGCGAACACAGGTCCTCCCGGAAGACACACGTCGACCGTGGGCCACGCTGACTGGACCGACGGGAGCCGGCCGACGAACCCACGCCTCCGACCGTACGACGGCGTACTCGGTCGCGGCCGTCGATTCGCCTATCTCCGCACGACACGACCGTGAGCGATCACCGGCTGGACGAACCGCCCGCACCGGCCGGACAGCCGCCGCCGGTGGCGCCCGCCCGACCTCAGTTCGTCCCCGGGGCGCTGCTCAGGCACGAGAAATGCGGACCGGTACTCGTAAGGATGACGCCGGCGACCGGGGCTCGGGGAGGGGCGGGCCGGTCGTGATACTCGAACCGGGCGGTGCAGGGACATCCCGGAGAGCATGTGCTGAGCTCACTCATCGCTGGGCGGACCAGGAGGAACGGCATGGTGCCCGTGCATCACCGCACCGCGCACCTCAAGATCAAGAAGTACGCCTTCTACATGCACGATTACGGCGCGCCGGTCGGCCTGCGGCTGGCGCTGCGCGATCCGGACAGGATCAGCGGGATCATCACCCAGAGCGGAAACGCCTACCTGGACGGCTTCGGAGAGAAGTTCTGGGCACCGCTGTTCGCCTACGCCAAGGACCCGGGACCGGAGACGGAGCCCTGTGAAGATCAGGACAGCCCGCTCTGTGCGGTGGCGCCCGCAGCCGCGTAGATCAGCGCGGCCGGCAGGACTCCCGCGGCGCTCGCCAACGTGACGCGCCACCACCCGAGCGTGGTGGTGCCGGCGAGCAGGGCGACGGTCTCGGCCAGCACCGGTACCGGGCGGGTGACCAGCACGGCGAGCAGACCGTACCGGGTGAGCAGCCGTTCGGCGCGGGCGCGCTGCGCCGGCGTGGTGGTGCGGACGAGCAGACCGCGGCTGCGTCTGCCGAGGCCGAAGGCGATGAGAGTGGACCCGAGTCCGCCGAGCAGCGACAGCAGCGTCCCGGGAAGCACACCGAACAGCGTTCCGTTGGCGGCGCGTCGCCGTGCACCGCCACGTGCCGCGGCCCGCCCAGATCCTCCTCGGCGACCACGCCGAGGTGGCCGTCCGGGTCCAGTCGCAGGATCCGGGCCGGGACGTAGGGGCGAGTGGGCCAGGTGCTGCCGCCCTCCAGGACGTAGAGGGTGCCGTCCTCGGCGAAACCCATCCCGCACGGCATCGACAGGCCGACGAGCACCACCTCCACGCGGTAGCCGTCGGGCACTACGACGTCGTCCGGGTCGACCCGCGGGCGCGCCGGTGTCGGCAGCGTGGACAGCGCCTCCGGCTCCGCCACGGTTGCCGACAGCGGCGTCAACGAGGTCATGCGACATCCTTCGGAATTCGGCCCAGCCCGGTTCCCGGGCGCGCGATCCGCAGCCCTTCCAGGGCGGGTTTCATGATCAGGACAGAGTGGTGCATCTGTGCCATTCTGCTCGGCGCGCACCCAATGTGCAGGAAGTTCCCCAGCTTCGGACCGCTGTTGCCGGTCGCGGGCCCCTGAGCGGTCCCTGACCCGCCTGGGCGGGGCAGGCCGGGTCCACTCAGTCCACTTCGATTTGTAGCTAACCTTCTTGACTGCTCATTCATATGTAGCTAAGTTTCAGCCACCCGGACTGAGAGGTCGTCGTCTATGAAGACCCGATCCGTCACCGCGACCGTCCTGATGGCCACCCTGGTGACCACCCTCGCGCCGCTCCCCGTCCACGCCTCGGCCGAGCCCGCGCTTCCGCCCACCGCCGAGCAGGGCTGGGTCACCTCGACGCTGCGGCACATGAGCCTGGCGCAGAAGGTCGGGCAGCTCTTCTCCACCTACGTCTACGGCAGTGACGCCACCGAGCCTACGGTCGCCGACCGCGCCGCGAACCGCGCCGCGTTCGGTGTGGAGACTCCGGCCGAGGTCATCGACCGGTTCCACCTCGGCGGCGTCTGCTACTTCTCCTGGTCGCACAACCTGGACAGTCCCCGTCAGATCGCCGGCCTCTCCAACGGCCTCCAGCGGGCCGCCCTCGGCGACGGCAGCAAGGGGCGCGTCCCCCTGCTCATCTCCACCGACCAGGAACAGGGCACGGTGCTGCGGATGCCCGCTCCCGCGGCGCAGTTCCCCGGCGCGATGGCGCTCGGCGCTGGGCGCTCACCCGAGGACGCACGTACGTCGGCGGACATCACCGGGCGGGAGCTGCGCGCGGTGGGCATTCACCAGCCGTACGCGCCGATCGCCGACGTCAACGTCAACGCCGGCAACCCGGTCATCGGGGTACGGTCGTTCGGCGCCGACCCCACCCTGGTGGCCGACCTGACCGCGGCGCAGGTCGCCGGGTTCCAGGACGGCGCCGGCGTGACCGCGGTGGCCAAGCATTTCCCCGGCCACGGCGACACGGCCACCGACAGCCACACCGGCCTGCCGGTGATCAACCACAGCCGGGCGGAGTGGGACGGGATCGACGCGCCGCCGTTCCGACAGGCGATCAGCGCGGGTGTCGAATCGATCATGACCGCGCACATCGTGGTGCCCGCGCTCGACCCGTCCGGCGACCCGGCGACGTTGTCGCCGACGATCCTCACCGGCGTGCTGCGCGGTGAACTCGGCTTCCGGGGAGTCATCGTCACGGACGCGCTGAACATGGCCGGCGTGCGGCAGAAGTACGGCGACGAGCGGGTGCCGGTACTGGCGATCAAGGCCGGCGCCGACCAGTTGCTGATGCCGCCGAACCTCGCGCTGGCCCGGGACGCGGTGCTGCGGGCCGTCGCCACCGGCGAGCTGACCGAGCAGCGGATCGACGAGTCGGTGCGGCGCATCCTCGGCATGAAGTACCGGCAGGGGCTGGCCCGGTCGCCGCTGGTCGACGTCGAGGAGGCGGTACGGACGGTCGGGGCGCCCGGGCACCTCGCCGCCGTCGCCCAGGTCACCGATCCGACGCTCACCGCGGTGCGCAACGACGCCGGGCTGCTGCCGCTGGTCGGCACCGACCGGTCGGTGCTGGTCACCGGCTGGAACAGCGCGGCCTTCGCTCCGATCGCGACGGTCGCCGACGGGTTCACCGCCCGCGGCGCCCGGACCACCGCCCGGCCGGCCACGCTGCCGTCCGACGCGGTGATCGCCGCGACGGCCACCCAGGCGGCCGCGCACGACCTCACCGTCGTGCTGGTCAACAAGGCGTGGGACACCACCATCAGCGATCCGCGGGCCACCCAGCAGCGCCTCGTCGCAGCGCTGCTCGCCACCGGAAAACCCGTGGTGGTGGTGGCGGTGCGGGACCCCTACGACATCGCCCACCTGCCGGGCGTGACCACCTATCTGGCGACCTACTCGTACACCCGGGCGGCGATGGACGCACTCGTCCGCGCGCTGCACGGCGAGCTGTCCCCCCGCGGGCGGCTGCCCGTCACGATCCCCACGGCCGAGGGCGCGGGCACCGTGCTCTACCCCTACGGCCACGGCCTGACCTGGTAGGAGGCAACCCATGCAGCGTAGGAATTTCCTCGCCGGCGCGGTCGGCGCGGGGGCGCTCGGCGCCGGCGCGGGGGCGCTCGGTGTCGGCGCGGCCCTGGCGCCCGCGGCGGGCAGTCCCGGTGTCCGCCGGGTCCGCACCGGCCTGGACCAACTGGTGGCCTCCGACTTCGCCGTGCTCGCCGGTCAGCGGGTCGGCGTCGTCTCGAACCCGACCGGCGTCGACGGGGCCTACCGTCACCTCGTCGACCTGATGCACGGCTCGGGCCAGGTCCGGCTGACCGCGGCGTTCGGCCCCGAGCACGGCTTCCGTGGCTCGGCCCAGGCCGGAGGCAGCGAGGGCACCGGCGTCGACGCCCGCACCGGCATCCCCGTCTACGACGCGTACGGCGCCTCGCTGGCCCGGTGGGAGAGCATGTTCACCGAGGCGGGTGTCGACACGGTCGTCTTCGACATCCAGGACGTCGGCGTTCGCTTCTACACCTACATCTGGACCATGTACACCTCGATGGTCGCCGCGGCCCGGGTCGGCAAACGCTACGTCGTGCTGGACCGCCCGAACCCGATCGGCGGGCGGGCCCACGGGCCGATGATGACCGCGCCGTACACCTCGGGGGTCGGCCTCAAGGAGATCGTCCAGCAGCACGGGATGACCGTCGGGGAGCTGGCCCGGTTCTTCAACGGCACGTTCCTGCCCGTCGAAGCCGGGCGACCGGTGGACCTGCACGTGGTGCGGTGCGAGCACTGGAAGCGGGACCACCTCGCCGCCGACACCGACGTGCCCTGGGTGATGCCCAGTCCGAACATGCCCACCCCGGACACCGCGCTGGTCTACCCGGGTACCGGCCTCTTCGAGGGCGTCGCGTCGATCACCGAAGGCCGCGGCACCTGCCGTCCGTTCGAGCTGATCGGCGGGCTGGCGACCGACTTCGACCACCACTGGAGTGACCGCCTCAACGCCCGCGACCTGCCCGGAGTCGAGTTCCGCGAGGCGTACTTCGCACCGACCTCGGCCGGGCAGAAGCCGGCGCTGTTGAACAAGCTCTGCGCCGGCGTCGAGGTCAAGGTCGTCGACCGCGCGGTGTACGACCCGATCCGTACCGCGGTGGCGATGCTGGTGGAGGCGCACAAGTACCCCGCGTTCGCCTGGCGGCGCGACTCCTGGGACGCCGTCCGCCCGTACTGGATCGACAAGCTCACCGGGTCGCCCCGCCTGCGTACCCAGATCGACGCCGGGGCCGACGTGGACGACGTCGTCGGCGCCTGGGCCGACGAGCTGGCCGCGTTCGACCGCCAGCGCCAGCCCTACCTGCTCTACTGAGGAGTGTGGCCATGACCACGTCGTCCCGCTCGCTGCACCGCCCGCCCGCGCTCCGCCGGCTCGCGCTCGGCCTGGCCGTGGCCATCCTCGGTACGACCGCGCCGGCCACCGGGGCGGCCGGCGCATCGCTGGGCGACGAATCCGGGCCGCCGGCCGTCACCCCCGCCGACATCCACTTCCGGCACGACACGCTGCGGCCCGGCAGCGCCGCCGAGGTTGGTCTGCTCCCCGCGCAGGTGGATCGCCTTCCCGCCGACCTGGCGGCCTATCTCCAGCCGACGCCGGACCACCCCGGCTACCCGGCGTACGCGGGCGCGGTGGTCCTGGCGGCCAAGGACGGCGTGGTCGTGCAGCACGCCGCCGTGGGCACGGCGGTGCGGTACGCCGCCGTCGGACCGCCGCCGGGGCTGGTCGGGGTGGAGCTTCCCGCCGACCAGCAGATCCCGATGCGGGCCGACACCGTCTTCGACCTGGCCTCGGTGTCGAAGCTGTTCACCACGATCGTCACCATGCAGCAGGTCGAGCGGGGGCGGGTGGACCTGGACGCCCCGGTCGCCCGCTACGTCCCGGAGTTCGCGGCCGGCGGCAAGGAAGCGGTCACGGTACGGATGCTGCTGACCCACACCTCGGGTCTGCCCGCCTTCACGCCACTGTGGAGCAGGTACCCGACGCCGGCCGAGCGGTTCGCCGCCGCGCTGGCCACGCCGCTGGCGGCCGGAGCGACGCCCGGCACCCGCTACGTCTACTCCGACCTCGGCCTGATCGCGCTGGGCGTGCTGGTGGAACGGGTGACCGGGCGGCCGTTGGCCGACCTGGTCCGCGACGGCGTCACCGCGCCGCTGGGCATGACCGACACCGGCTACAACCCGGGGCCGGAGCTGCGGTCGCGGATCGCCGCCACCGAGTACCAGCCGTACGCCGGGCGCGGCATGGTCTGGGGCGAGGTGCACGACGAGAACGCCTGGTCGCTCGGGGGAGTGGCCGGGCACGCCGGGGTCTTCTCCACCGCGGCCGACCTGTCGCTGCTCTGCCAGGCACTGCTCAACGGGGGCGAGTACCGCGGGCGACGGATCCTCCGGGCGGACACGGTGCGCGCGATGCTGGTCAACTACAACGCGCCGCTGGAGGCGGCCTACCCGGAGAGCGATCGCGGGCTCGGCTTCGAGCTCAACAAGCACTGGTACATGATGGGTCTCTCCTCCCCGGTGGCGTTCGGGCACACCGGCTTCACCGGCACGTCCCTCGTCATCGACCCGCTCTCCCACTCGTTCCTCATCATGCTCAGCAACCGGGTGCACCCCGACCGCGGCTGGGGCAGCAACAACGTCGCCCGGCGCGCGGTCGCGCGCGACCTCGCCGAGGCGATGCCGGTGCGGCCCCGGTCGCGGGAGGCCTGGCGCGCCGACCCACGCGACCTCGCGACCGTCACCCTCACCGCCCCGCTGCGCCGGGCCGCGCACGGCGGCGCCGCGAACTTCCTGCTCTGGTACGACACCGAGCCCCGCTACGACAGCATGCGGTTCGAGGTGTCCACCGACGGAGGGCAGACGTGGGCTCCGGCGCGGATGCTGCTGCGGCACGGGGACCGACGCTGGACCAGCGACGGCACGGTCACCGGCTACGGCGGCCGGGCCTGGTGGGAGGCCTCGGTGGCCTTGCCCGACCAGGCGACCCACCTGCGGTGGAGCAGCAGCACCGACGGCTCCGGCCAGGGTCGTGGCGTGTACGTCGACCGGGTCGTCGCGGGGGACCGGGACGGGGTGCTCTTCGACGGCGAGGGCGTCGACGCCTCCCTCCTCGTCGCCGACGGGTGGTCACCCGCCCGCACCTGACTGGCTACTCAGCACCTGCGGTTTCCTCGATTCCACCGGGCGCCTGAGGCCTGGCCATCCGTAGACTGCCGCGCCATGGGAGAGATCGTGACGCTGGGCGAAGTCCGCTGCCCGTCCGGCCAGCTCGTCATCATCGACGGGGGAATCCTCGGCATGTGGTCCGGGAGTCGCCCACCGACCGAGCTGGACCCGCGCGGTCTTGGCGTCGAGGATCCGCACCTGCTGGCCGAGATTGCCGACGCGGCGGACTATACGGTTGTCGGTCCGGACGCCGAGCAGGCCGGAGCGTCGTTCGCGCTCCGACCGGGGCGGTATCACTACGACATTCCCGCCTCCCGCAGTGGCGACTGGGTGGAGCGCTTCGGCGGCCACTGCCGGGAACAAGGGTGGATGGCGGTGCTGGAGCGGTCCGAGGTGCAGGTGCCGCACCGTGAGCGCGCCCGCCGCTGCGCCGTCGAACGTCAGCCGGGATTCAGGGTTTTCGGCCTACCGGCGGTGGCGGTCGACGGTCTCCCCGACGGGGTGATCACGGTGGAGGCGGAACGCTCGGACGAACCATGGAACGGTTGGCGCCAGATGACGGTCCGGGTGCGCCGGGCGCCCGCGGCGTCGACGGTGGAGGTCGGCGTTGTCGGTGTCGACGCGGCCAGGCTGGCCTTCGGCGACGTGGAAGCCCTCGACCTGTGGCGTCATGAGGAGCCCTTGGATGGACTCGCCGACGTGGCGTTCTGGGGCCTCGACGCGCCTGCGGCCGCCCAGGAGTTCAGCGCGATGCCGCTGAGCACGCCGGGTGACGACGGCAGTTATGGCTGGACCGACCTACCCGTCCGATCCGCCCTCCGGCGGGCGACGACGGTAGAGGCCTGGAAGGACGCGGAGCCGAGCCGGCGGCTCGGATGCGACTTCCGGCCACACTCCCACCATTGGCAGGTCATGCGTCAGGTGAGGGCCAGGGCCACGGAGAGCGGGACGGTGCGCCTCGGCGAAGCCCAGATCCTGTTCGCGATGACCGGTCGTGGCGACGGAGTGTTCCCGGTCCGCGTCGACCGCGATGCCGCCGGTGAACTGCTCGCGATCCGGATCATCCTGGCCGACGGCTGAACCTCTCCCCGGTGAGGCGCGTGGTCCCGATGGGAAGCGGTCGCTGTCCTGGGGCACTTACCATCGAGGTGAACGAATTCCATGATCAGGCCGAACCGCCGGTGGTCGACCTCGTCCACTCCGATCACCACGAGCCAGCGTCCCTCGCCTCGACGCCGTCAAGGAGGCCAAGGTGCCACTCTCCAACGTCGACACCGTCCGCGCGGCGTTCGAGGCCTACCTCGCGCAGGACCGCGACGCCGCGAACCAGTTGTTCGCGGAGGACCTGGTGTTCACGAGCCCGCAGGACGACCACATCGACCGGACCGCGTACTTCGAACGGTGCTTCCCCACAGCGGGCCGTCTCCAGTCCCAGGAGGTCCTGGACGTCGTGGACGGCGACGGAGACGGGGTCTTCATCCTGTACGAGTACGAGCTGAAGACCGGCGACCGGCACCGCAACACCGAATACATCACGGTGCGCGACGGACGGATCGTCGAGATCCAGGTCTTCTTCGGCGGGCGGGTGCGACAGACCTGACCACGCGCCCTGCTCAGCGCAGCCGGCGGATGTCGCCGTACGCCCGGTAGAACCCGCCGCGGCCGGACTCGCGGACCTCGGTCACCAGGTAGCGGGCGCCCGGCACGCGGATGCCCTTGGGGAACTGCACCGACCAGTCACGCCGGTAGCCGTCGGAAACCACCTGGACCCGCAGCCGCCCCCGATCGTCCAGGCACTGCACGACGACGCCCGCGCCGGCTTCGCTGGTCACCTCGACCACCGTCGGCTCCACGGTCCGCGGTGCCTGGCGGGGCGCCTTGACGTCCAGCACCTGCGGCACCTCGCCGACCTGGGCCGCCCGGATCGCCGGCTCGCTGGCGTCGATGCAGGCCAGATGGCCGCCGGTGGTGACCACATAGAGCCGATCGTCGTGGTACTGCATGGAGTACGCCGAGCCGCAGCCGGTGCCGAGCTTCCACAGCCGGGTGCCCGCCGCGTCGAAGCAGTAGATCGAGGACTGGCTGTCGCCGGCGAAGACGTACCGGCCGCCCTCCGCGGTCGCGCAGGAGAAGACCGGGGCGTCGCACCGGTAGCGGCGTTCGACCCGGCCGTCCTTGGCCAGCCGCACCACCTCGCGGGTGCTCGTCCCGGCGAACACGCTGCCCCGCTCCTGCCACCCGAAGAGCACCGAGCCGGTGCCGGTGTGCCAGAGTTCGCGGCCGGTACGCCAGTCGTAGCCGGTCACCCCCTGGGAATGGCCGTGGTAGAGCGCGTCGGTGTCGCAGCGCACCATCCAGGCGGAGCGGCCCCGCCCGGGCCGGCGCCAGAGGAACTCGTCCTCGTGGTCGATGGCGGCGATCCCGCCGTCGGCGTCCGAGACGCCCAGGACGCCGTCGTGGATGTCCAGCCAGTAGATGTCGATCTCGGGGGCGATCGCGTACGCCACCCGGGGCACCTTGCCGGAGAGGTCGTAGACGTTGCCGTCGTCGCAGCCGGCGTAGATCCAGGCGTCGTCGGCGACGATGCACTTCACCCCGTCGGGGAGTCGGACCTGGCTGCGCACCTGGGCGTCGTGGCCGAGGGTGGTGATCACGCCGTGCTCGTTGCCCACCATGCAGTGCTGCCCGTCGACGAAGATGCCGAAGGCGGGGGCACCCGAGTCGTAGCGCCACAGCACCGGGGCGGTGCGGGCGGTGGAGCGGGTGCTGACGATCTGCCGCCGGGAGACGCTGCGCTTCTTCCTGACGCCGGGGACCGCCGGGGCGTACCCCTTGCGGACCTTCTCCCCGATCTTCTTCGCCGCGGCCGCCCGGGCCCGCGCGTTGTCCGGATAGGCACTCGCCTTGACCTGCCCCTGGTCGCCGATCCGGCCGTAGCGCACGGTCAGCGTGGCGTCCTCGACGACGACCTCGTAGAACTTGTGCGCACCGTCCACTTCGGACAGTTCGAGGTAGGTCGTCTCCTGCGACATGGGGGCCTCCGAGAGGGTCAGCGACCGGCCCGACGTGGCCGGCGCGGCGACAGTGACCACACGCTAACCACCGCCCCCGACAAGATCGGCGGGGTTGACGGCCCGTCGGCGGCGGCCCGTCAACCCCGACCCGCGCCCACCAGGGCTCGGGTCACTCACCGCTCCGGTGCACGACTAGCGCGAGGTTCCGCGAAGCACGTCGACGACGAAGCGGTGGTCGTCCAGTTGCGGAAGTCCGGAGACGCCGAACCAGCCCACCACGCCGGTGCCGCGAACGTGCAGTGGCACCGCGCCCCCGGCGGCCGCGTACTTCGCGGCCGGCAGTCCGAATCTCTCCGCCAGGGTGACCTGCCTGTCCTGGCAGAGCCGTGCCATGTACAGCGACGAGTGCTCGAACCGCATCACCACTCGTCCCTTGCGACGCAGCCACCCGTCGTTGTCCAGCGTCGATCCGGGCAGGCCGCAGTGGAACAACTGGCGCCCGGTCCGCCACACACCCACCGAGATCGGCAGGTTCCGCTCCCGCGCGGCGGCGACCGCCCGCATCCCCAACTCGTACGCGTCCGACTCCGACAGAGCCGGCAGTTCCAACTCGCCCTCCTCGCGCAGCAGCTCCTCCAGCGTCGGCCACGCGTCATGGTCAAGTGGCATACGTACCTCTTCTTGGTCGAGTGGCGGACTGCGCCGGGTCCGGTGTCCGTGCTGGTTGATTGTCGCAAACCGGATGGGTGCCTCCTCCGCGATGGGCCGGACGCCGGCGACACGCACGTACATGATCGATGTCGGTGCCGAGGCGTAACCTCGGCCCGGTGAGGATCCGACCCGGGAGGCACCCCGATGGCTGACGCCGATGATGTCCGCCGGATAGCCCTGGCCCTGCCGCACGTGGTGGAGATCGACAGCGAGGGCTTCGACTTCCGGGTCGCCGACAAGGGATTCGTCTGGTCCTATCCCGAGCGGCGGCCGGGTAGGCCACGGGTGATCCGGACCGACATCGCGGTGCTGTTCGTCGGCGACGAGGCCGAGAAGCAGGCGCTCCTCCTCGGCGAGCCCGACCGCTTCTTCACCACGCCCGGCTACGAGGGGTGGCCGCTGGTGATGCTGCGCCTGGCCGAGGTCGATGTCGAGCGCCTACGGGAGTTGGTGACCGACGCGTGGCGGATGCGGGCCCCGGACGCGCTCGTCAGCGACCGTTGACGGCCGCCTGACCGGCCCGCTGCCGCGTCCACCGGGCTCTGCGTGCCGGGGCGACGCGGGCGGGTGTCCAGCGCGGCGCGGTCGCGGCCCAGGCGGGACGTCGGTCGTCGATCGTGAGGGTGGCCAACAGCGCTGGGTGGTCGGTCGCCCCGCGCATGCCGATCGACCTGCCGCAACAGATCGTGACGTCGGTTGTCGCCATGATCTGTTGCACCGCGCCGTCGTCGATGCGCAGGTAGCCTGGTGGCACGCAGGACCGCACGTCGGGGGAGCCGCCGTGCCGGAGGTTGAGGTCGCCGCTCAGCACGGTCGGCGCGTATCCGGTGCTCCTGCGGATCGTCGGTACCACCGTGTCGAGCAGGTGGGCGCACTGGGCGAGCGCGACGGTGGCACTGGTGGCCGCCAGGTGGGTGGTGCAGGCGTGCAGCACGCCGGCGACGTGGACGCAGAGCCAGGGCCGTTCCTCGGGGTCCGTGACATCCTGCGTCGGGTGGATCCCGCTGTGCACCGCGTGTCGCGGGTACGGCGCGGCAAGATGGGTCAGCAGCCCGATGCCGTACGGCTGCCCGTTGCGGCACCGGGTGGCGGCACCGGTAGGGCGGTCACCGGCGGCCTTGAAGGCGGAGACGACTGTGCCGCCGGGGTGCACGGCCGCGAACGCGGGCTCCAGCGCGGCCACGTCGTCCTGACAGATCTCGTTGAGGGTGACCAGGTCGGGCAGCTCGGCGCCGATCACCTCCGCGGCCTCGGGCACCGACCGGCCCGTGTAGCAGCCGGCCCGGCCGCTGTTGCAGAGGTTCAGCTGGAGCACCCGCAGGGCGGTGGATCCGGTGGCGTCGGCCACCGACGATCCGGCCGGCAACCCGGCCACGGCGATCAGGCACGCCACGACCAGGACCGGGCGGAGAGTCCGGTACGAAGGATCGGCCCCGCGCCGACGAAGGAATCCGGCCAGGCCCAGACCGCGCGGACGACGGCCGGTGACGTCGGCGGCGGGCTGCTCGGACATGCGGGCTCCGGGTGGGGGAGGACGTGTCTTCGCCGGGTGCCAGCGATCTTACTGCTGCCGATCGGTCGCCGGACCCGGTGGTGCAGGCCGGAGTTCTCCGGTCGACGGGAACGCGGAGTTGGTCCACGGCAGGCCCGGCGGGCTCGCCGCCGGTAGCCCGACCGGGTGAACGGCGCTCGCGCGGGGACCCCCGGCGACCGGTGCACCGGCATGCTGCCTTCGACGATGCGGTGCCCGCACAACACCGGGGCGGAGAGGATTCCAGATGGCAGACGGCGACGTGCCGGAGCAGATGCAGGCCGCGGCCTTCGACGAGTTCGGCGGGCCGGAGGTGATCACCCCGCGTATCCTGCCGGTGCCGCAGATCGCCGACGACGAAGTTCTGATCAAGGTGTGGAGCGCCGGCGTCGGGGTGTGGGACGCCATGACACGGGAGGGCACGCTGGTGCCCGAGGGATCCACCTTCCCGATCGTGCCCGGCGCCGAGGCCGCCGGCAGCGTCGCCGCCGTCGGACGGCAGGTCACCAACGTCGCCGTGGGCGACGTGATCTACGTGTACGGCTACACCCGGCCGAAGGGCGGCTTCTACGCCGAGTACGCGGCGACCAGGGCCGAGTACGTCGCGAAGCTGCCGGCGGGCCTGCCGGTGGAGCACGCGGGGGCCATGCCCACCGACGCGCTGACCGCCCTGACGGGCCTGGACGTGCTGGGCCTGTCCGCCGGCGCGTGGTTGCTGATCTTCGGGGCGAGCGGGGGACAGGGCCACCTGGCCGTGCAGTTGGCCAAGCGGCAGGGGCTCAATGTGGTCGCCGTGGCGTCCGGGGCGGAGGGCGTGGCGCTGGTGAGCCGGCTCGGCGCCGATCTGGCCGTCGACGGTCACGGTGACCTCGCCGAGGTGCTCGGGCGGATCCGGGAGGTGGCCCCGGACGGCGTGGACGGCCTGCTGGCGATGGTCGGTGGACAGACGCTGGACACGCTCACCGAGGCGTTGCGCGAGGGCGGTGTGCTCGCGTACCCCCACGGGGTGCACCCGGAACCGGGCGAGCGGCCCGGCGTGACGGTGCGGGCGTACGACGGCGAGACCGGGCCCCGGCAGTTGCAGCGTCTCAACGAGCTCATCGAGGCCGGACCGTTCGAGGTGCACGTCGCCGAGAAGTTCCCGCTGGGGCAGGCGGCGGAGGCGCACCGTCGCCTGCAGACCTCCTTCCCGGGCAGGCTGCTGCTCACGGTGGTCTGACCGCCGGCCGCGGCACCGACCGCGTAGCCGATCGCGGGTGTGGGGGCGCGGCCGGCGGGTACGGGTTCGCCATGATGAAGCGCGCGGTGTGGCAGGGGCTGGTCGCCGGGCTGGCGGGGGCGGCGGTGATGACCGCGGCGGAGAAGCTGGAGCAGCGGGTGACCGGGCGGCCCGACTCCCACGTGCCGGCCCGCGTACTGGCGCGGCTGACCGGGCTGCCGGAGGCACCGACGTGTCCGCCGCGGTGGCAGAACCTCGCGATGCACTACGGCCAGGGCGTGCTCGTCGGCGTGGTGCGCAGCATCATGGCACAGGTCGGTCTGCGGGGTGTGTGGGCCTCGGGGACGTTCACCGTGGTGCGGTTGATCAACGATCAGATTCTGGAGAACGCCACCGGCGTGGGAGCGCCGCCGCTGACCTGGCCACGCGGCGAACTCGCCGTCGACGTCCTGCACAAGTCGATCTACGGATTCGCCACCGGGGCGGTCGCGGACTTCCTCGCCGCCCGCGACGGCGCCGGCCCCGGCCAGCGGCACGCGGCGCTGCGCCCCGGCCGCCGCTCCGACGTCGGCCCGCTGCCTCGAGGCGACGCATACGGCGTACGGGCACGGCGGGGATAGCACTTCGCCGGGCCGGTGATCCGGTGTGGCCGGCAGGTCCAGGACGGCGTGGAGGCTGCTTCCCGGAAATCATCGAGCCTGCGCAGACCGGGGAACTCAGCTCGACTGATGTCGAGGTCGAGGTCATTTCCACCGTGCGGTGAGTGGGGGTTGGCTTCGGGGAACTGCCCGAGGTTGAGCGGGGGGTTCCCACGCAACGATTGCCACTGTTTCACCAACAGAATGAGAACGTTTCCCTTCATCACCGGACTCGCCGAGTCGGCTCGTCCGTCGGTGATTTCGGCGGCGGCTGCGCCTTGACCACGTCTTTGCCCGCATGGCGGACGGTAGCGGCGATCACGTCGGGCGCGCGGCCGCTGTCGCGATCGAACGGGTGGGACGTCGGGACTCGCCGAGTGGCGCTCGATCCTCGCCGCCTGCGGTGCGGCGGCGGGAGGCAGCGGCCAGCCCCACCGGGGGCGAATATGTGGGCGAGAAGAATTCGCTGCGACAATCGTGAAATAGTGCGGAGCGGCGCCGAAGTGAAGCAGGACACATCCGTCGGCGCTGTTCCGTCGGCGGCGTCGACGCTGAACAGCGAAAGGGCGGCCTCGCGCCGGTCGCCGCGCCCCCGACGCCGACCGGAGTTCCTTGACGGCGTATCCGTGATGCGATCTCATCGGGGCCGGCGCCGACCAATCATCAAACGGCCGGCGCCGTCCGGCGTCCCGTCATCGTGGTCGTGCCATCGACCCTTGGTTTGCGACCACGGTGGACGCCGCCCATTTCGCCCGCCCGATCGGTGGGCCCTTTAGAAAGGGAGTGCACAATGACGTCACTCGTTGTCAGGATGCTCGGTGCGGTCGCCGTGACCGGTATCGCTCTCGCGGCCGGCGCGTCACCCGCCACGGCATCCGCCGACAGCGACTTCGCACTGGAGAGCGCCGGGGTCAGCGCCTACGGCAGCTACGCCACGACGATGAGCATCCCGGAGCGGCCGGTACCGCCGATGGCGGTCAACGGGACGCTCGCGGTCAACGCCCCCGGGCGGTGCGGCGTGGTCCAGATCGCCACCAACGGGCCGGCTGACGAGCTCGTCTGGCGGACCTTCGCCGCGTTGTGCGCTCCTGGTAAGACGACCGCCCAGACCCGTGCCGAGTTGCTGTGGGGCGGGTTCAAGCCACGGCTCCGGCTGTGCGTCGGCACCACGGTGACCCGGGCGGAGCGTGGCCGGGTCTGCGACACGTACACCCCGCCGGTCGACTGACCCGGACCGCGCAGCACGGCCCGGGCCGCGCGACCAGCGTGGCCCGGGCCCGTGCGCGCTGCCGGGTGGTGAGGTCGCCCAGCGGTGTGACCTGTCGACGGGGAACCGGTCGCCGCTGCCGTGGCTCGGTCGCCTCACCACCCGCGGCCTTCCGCCAGGGCTCACCCCGCCTTCGGCGTCGCTCGGGCCAGGGCGACGACCCGCCCACGCTCCGACTCCGCGAAGCGGTCGAGCATGGCCCGCACCTCGTCGGCGCTCACGTTGGCGCCGAACAACTCGCTGCCCGGTTCCAGTCGCACGCCCTCGGCGAGCGGGCCGGCGACGACCGGATCGAAACCGAGCCGGTCGACCAGGGAGGCGACGACGTCGAGATCCCCGGGGTCGTCGCCGGCGATGGCGATGGCCTTGCGGTCGGGCGTGCCGCTGGGCCGCGCCCCGTCCTCGAGATCGTGGTACCCCATGTGGTTGAACGCCTTGACGACGCGGGAGTCGGACAGGAACGACTGGACGGTCTCGCTCGACGAGGTGCGCGGGTCGGTGAGGTCGTCGCGGATGCCGTCGATCTCCCACCAGTAGTTCATCGCGTCGACGACGAGCTTGCCGCGCAGCGCCTCGGCGGGGATGCTCTGGTACTTGCCCAGCGGGAGGGCGAGGATGACGATGTCGGCACCGGCCACGGCGTCGACCGCGGTGGTGGCCACCGCACCGGGCGTGAGCACCTCGATGGTGAGGGCGATCTTCTCCGGGTCACCGGAGCCGGCGATCAGCACCCGGTAACCGGCGGCGAGGGCGAGTCGAGCGAGTACGGTGCCCACCTTGCCGGCACCGAGGATACCGAGGGTCCGGGGCTCGCTCCGGGCGCTGTCGTTCATGTCGTCCTTCCGCTCTCCGATCGGGCGTCTGTGATCAACTGGCCAGGATGTCCCGGACCATGGGGATCACCTTGGTGCCGTACAGCTCCACCGCGCGCATCCGGGCGCTCACCGGCTGCGCTCCGGCGGTGTAGATGAGGTCGAACCGGCCGACGCCGAGACTGCGGATGGCGCGGGCCACCCGGCGGGCGACGGTCGCCGGGGAGCCGATGTAGAGGGAACCGTGCTCCACCTCGGCGTCGAACTCCGCGCGGCGGATCGGCGGCCAGCCGCGCAGCGCGCCGATCCGGTCCCGCATCACCCGGTAGTACGGCCAGTACAGCTCCTTCGCCTCCTCGTCGGTGTCGGCGATGAAGCCGGGGGAGTGCATCCCGACCGGGTGTGCCGTCGTGCCCAGCTGCTCGGCGGCGCGGCGGTAGAGGTCGATGTAGGGCGCGAAGCGCTCGGGAGCGCCGCCGATGATGGCGAGCATGAGCGGCAGGCCGTACCGGGCGGTACGCACGACCGACTGCGGCGAGCCGCCGACGCCCACCCAGGTGGTGAGGCGTCCCGACTCGGTCTTCGGGAAGACGTCGGCGCGCTCGAGCGGCGCCCGCTTGGTGCCGCTCCAGGTGACCGGCTGCTCGTCCAGCAGCTTCACGAACAGCTCGATCTTCTCCTCGAAGAGCACGTCGTAGTCGCGCAGGTCGTAGCCGAACAGCGGGAAGGACTCGGTGAACGACCCGCGTCCGAGGATGACCTCGGCCCGGCCGTGCGACAGGGCGTCCACCGTGGCGAAGCGCTGGAACACCCGGACCGGGTCGTCCGAACTCAGCACGGTCACCCCGGAGGCGAGCCGGATCCGCGAGGTACGCGTGGCGATCCCGGCCAGCACGGTCTCCGGCGTGGACACCGAGTACTCCGGGCGGTGGTGCTCGCCGAGGGCGATGACGTCGACCCCCAGTTCGTCCGCCAGCACCGCCTCGTCGACGACCTGGCGGATCGCCGCGGCGTAGGAGATGAGCTTGCCGGAGTCGTCCTCCGGCACGTCGCCGAAGGTGTCGAGGCCGAACTCGAGATCAGACATGGGTGGGCTCCTTCGCCAGCAGCTCCCGGACCCGCGGCGCGACCTCACTGCCCAGCAGTTCGATGGTGCGCGCGCGTGCCTCGCGGGGCAGGTGCATGATGTCGTACTTGAGGTCGAAGCGGCTCAGCCGCAGGTCACGGGCCATGGTGGCGATCTTCTGCGCGACGGTCTCGGGTGACCCGACGAAGAGCGCGCCGTGGTCGAGCTCGGCCTCGTAGCGCTTGCGGTCCGGCTTGTAGAAGCCGCGCTCCGCGGCGGTCCGCGCCACCACCGGCTGCCAGTACGGCCACCAGGTCTCGACGGCCTCCTCGTCGGTGTCCGCGACGAGGCCGAGGGAGTGCTGCCCGATCGGCTGCACCGGATGCCCGAACTGTTCGAGCGCCCGGAGGTACAGGTCGACGTTGCCGGCGAACCGCTGCGGGCGCCCGCCGATGATGGCGTGCATGAGCGGAAGGCCGTAGCGAGCGGCGCGGATCACCGAGTTCGGGCTCCCGCCGACGCCGATCCACGTCGGGATGCCACCCGCCGGCATCCGCGGATGCAGGCGCTGCGCGACCAGTGGACTGCGTACGGTGCCCGACCAGGTGACCGCTTCTTCCCGCTGAAGCCGGACGAAGAGGTCGAGCTTCTCCTCGAACAAGCGCTCGTAGTCGGCCAGGTCGTAGCCGAACAGCGGAAACGACTCGGTCGCCGACGCCCGCCCGAGAACCAGTTGGGCCCGGCCGTTCGACACCGCGTCCAGGGTCGCGAACTCGTGGTAGAGCCGGACCGGGTCGTTGGTGCTGAGCACCGTCACCGAGGTCCCGAGGCGGATCCGCTCGGTCGCCGTCGCGATCGCCGCGAGCAGCACCGGCGTCGCCGAGTCGTTGTGGCCCTCCCGGTAGTGCTCGCCCACGCTGAACACGTCGAGGCCGACCGACTCCGCGAGCCGTGCCTCGTCGACGAGCAGCCGCACCGTCTCGGCGTCGCTGAGGACCCGGCCGCCGTCGGTGGCGACCTCCCCGAACGAGTTGAGCCCCAGTTCAAAGCCTTCCGCTGTCATCGTCTCCTCCTCACGCTCGCTCCCCGGCGGCGATCTCGCCGCAGGAAGCCCTCGACGATTGACACGTCAACCATGCTAACCTCGGGATTGACATGTCAACCAGGAGCGGGAGATGACGAAAGCCACACCTGACCGGCGGAAGGGACGTCAGCTCCCGAGCGCGGCGGAGCTGCGGGCCTGGCGCGACTACATCGAGACGGCGGAAGCGCTCAGGTCACAGCTCGCGTCCCGCCTCCAGGCCGAGTCTTCCCTCTCCCCGGGCGACTACGCCGTGCTGCTCGCTCTCACCGAGGCGCAGGAACAGCAGCTGCGCTCCTCCGAACTCGCGGCCCACATCGGGTGGGAGCGCAGCCGGCTCTCCCACCATCTGGGGCGGATGGAGCGGCGCGGGCTCATCCGCCGCCAGGAGTGCGCAACCGATCGGGGTGGGGCGGAGGTCCTGCTCACGCCGGCCGGAGCCGACGCGTTCCGGCGCTCCACCGTTCCGCACCTGCGCGCCATCCGCGCACTCTTCGTCGACGCTCTCACGCCGGATCAGCTCGTCGCGGCGGGCGAGATCGCCGCGGCGCTGCGCGCGCACCTCGACACGCGCCACCAGACCCCTCAGGCGCCGTGAAACATCCGGTGAGCCCGGACTCTCGTGGCACTGGCGACGCTGGGACCGGAGCACCCTGCGGCGGAGCCGGGCGACTCGATCGGCTTCCCGACCGCTGAGCGGTGGTTGTCCCCGATTCGGTGCTTGTGACTGATACGGGGCATGTGTCCGCCGCTCTTCCCTATGCTCCAGGTGACATTCCTACCCGATCCAGGACTCCGGCCGGTCCTGCGCCGCGTGCTGCCCACGCCACCGGACCGCTGGCCTCGCGTCGCCCCTGCCACGGCTTCGACCGCCGGTTCCGACAGAAATGCGTGAGACACGATGAAGGACGCGGACACCATAGTCCTGCCCCGGCTGACGTCGGCGGAGGTCGACATCGAGGACCCCTGGGGCGAAGGCCACGACGTGGGCCCCCAGCCGGCGGCCGACCCCGTCCGGTGGCGGGTCGCCGCCTGGCTGGTACCGGCACTGCTGACGGTCGCGCTCTGTCTCGTCCGGGCCGGCGTGCCCGCCCCGCCCACCGACGACGCCCGGGCCTGGGGCATCGCCGGTTCAGCCCTGATGCGCTGGTGGGCGGAGGTCCTCGGCACACAGGGGTCGGCGGTGCGGGCGGTGTCGATGGTCGCCGTCACCGCCGCGGCGGCCCTCGTCGGGCTGTTGGCGGCCCGGCTGTTCACGCCGCGGGTCGGCCTGCTGGCCGGAGTGATCTTCGCGCTGCTGCCGACGTCGACCCGGTACGCGCAGGAGGTCCAGCCGTACGCGCTGACGGTGTTCGCCGCCGTGCTCGCCACGTTCCTGCTCGTGCTGGCCGTCGACCGGCCGACGTTCGGACGCTTCGCCGGCTACGGCGCCGCGGTGCTGCTGCTGGGCCTCTCCCACGGTCTCGCGCTGCTGTTGCTGGCCGGGCACGGCTGGACCGTGCTCGCCTTCCGGCGCGGCGTGGCCGGCCGCTGGTCGGCGGTGGCGCTCCTGGCTGCGCTACCCGCGGCCGCCGCGCTGGGACTGTTCGGCGGGCCACCCGGCGGGCCGATCGCGCGGGGATCGAAGCTGACCCCGGACGTGTTGGCCGCGACCCCCCGGGAACTGTTCGGTGTCACCGCCCTGGGGCTTGTGCTGCTCGGGTTGGCGCTGTTCAGCCTTCCGTTGCGGCGCTCCGCCGCCGTCTACACCGCGTGGGCGGTGGTGCCGCCGCTGGGGTTGCTGCTCGTCGCGCAGGCGACGCCGATCTGGGGGCCGGAGGTGCTGCTCTTCACGCTTCCGGCGTGGGCGACGCTCGGCGCGGTCGCCCTGGCCCGGGTGCGTGCCCGGTGGTGTGCGGTCGCCCTGGTGGCGATCGCGGTGCTCGGTGCGCCGGCACAACTCGCCCGGCCGGCGCCGGAGGCACTCGAGCAGGTGACCGGCGATATCACGAGGATCATTCAACTGTGGACCCGGCCCGTCGACGGCGAGACGCCGCACGGGGCTCGCCCGACCTCCGACGGAGAATGAGAACGGCCGGCGGAACAAGCCTCATGGCCATTTGAGCAACACGCACTCTTTGGGCAGATTGCCCGAATAGCATCAGCTCCGGTCGAGTTTGTGTCGGGCAGAGTCCTTTGGGGGCAACGTGGGGATCGCCAGCGATATCCGGCTGTCTCACGTCGCGGGGGAGGTCACCGCCGGCGCTCCGGCCGCCACCTCGCCCCGGGCCTCGTCGGAGCAGCCCCCCGACCGTCGACAGCGCAACGTCCGAGCGCGTCGCGCCTACGCGGCGTGCGGGACGACGGCCGGCCCGTTGGTCGCGCCGCGACACCCGGAGGCGGCGGTCGAGTTCCGCCACGCCGTCTCGCCGGCGTCACGGCTGGTCCTCACCCTGTTCGTCCTCGTCAACAGCGCGGCCGGGGTGCTGTTCATCGGCTGGCTGTTGCTCCCGGCGCACGTGCCGGGACCGGGCGTGACCGGGATCGGGAGCTGGCAGACGATGGCGGCCCGGATCGGCTTCTGCGTGGTCGTCGGCGTGGAGCTGATCCGCCTCGCGCAGAACGTGGTGATCTGGGTCTTCGCGTACCACGCCAAGGATCCGATCCCGGTCGATCCGCCGGTCGGCCTGCGGGTGGCGCTGCTCACCACGATCGTGCCCAGCAAGGAGCCGATCGATGTCGCCGAGCGGACCCTGCGAAGGATGACGCAGATCGTGTACTGCGGCCAGGTCGACGTCTGGATCCTCGACGAGGGAAACGACCCGGCGGTGAAGGAGATGGCCGCGCGGCTCGGGGTGCGGCACTTCAGCCGCAAGGGCCGTCCGGAGTACAACCAGCCGAGCGGCGAGTTCCGGGCCCGGACGAAGTCGGGCAACCACAACGCCTGGCGGGCGGAGTACGAGCACTGCTACGACGTGGTGGCCAACGTCGACCCGGACCACGTGCCGTTGCCGGGCTTCCTCGAACGGACTCTCGGATACTTCCGCGACCCGGACGTCGCCTTCGTGGTGACGCCCCAGGTCTACGGCAACATGCACCAGAACTGGGTCGCGCACGGCGCGTCGGTGCAGCAGTACCTCTACAACGGGCTCATCGCGCGGGGCGGGAACGGGCTGGATGCGCCGCTGCTCACCGGCACCGGCCACCTATACCGACCGGCGGCCTGGCGGAGCATCGGGGGCTACCAGGACTCGATCATCGAGGACCATCTCACCAGTATCCGGGTCCACGCCGCCGTCAACCCGCGGACCGGCAACCGGTGGAAGGGCGTCTACACCCCGGACGTGCTGGCCATCGGGGAAGGCCCGACGTCGTGGGCGGACTACTTCAACCAGCAGAAGCGGTGGGCGGCCGGCATCTGCGAGATCCTCATCCGCCCCGAGCTGCGCGCACCGCGCGAACTCCGTGGACGGCGCCGCTGGCAGTACCGCCTGCTGCAGTTCTACTACCCGAGCGTCGCCGTCAGCCTGTTGCTGGGCAATCTCGCCACGGCCATGTACCTGCTCACCGGTGTGGGCGCGGCCCAACTCGACGTCACCGTGTGGTCGGCGCTGTGGGGCTCGAGCATGGGCACCTGGTTTTTGCTGTGGCTCTGGCTCCGCCGCTTCAACATCGCTCCCCACGAACGGGAGGAGATCGGCCTGGTCGGCATGGCGCTGGCGCTGTTCGCCGGTCCCATCTACGTGGCCGCCGGTGTGAGTGCGCTGCTTCGGCGGAAGCTCGGGTTCGTGGTGACGGCCAAGGGGAAGCTGCGCACCACCGAGTCGCTCGGCACCTTCCGGCTGCACTTCTGCTGGGCGGCTTTCGCCGCTGCCCTGCTCGGCGCGAGCTTCGTACTGGACACCAGCTTCACCATGCTCCACGTTTGGCCGATCCTGACCCTCCTGACAGGTCTCGGTCCGCCGCTGATCGCGCTCCTGTCGAACATCACGGCCCGCAGGAAGCAGCACGACGACACGGCCGAGCAAGCCGCGCGCGCCGGCAATGAGGAGCGCCAACCGCCGAAGTCGCGGGTGCCGGCGAACGGGGGTTTGTCATGGCCAAGCTGACCATCCCGCGGGTCATGATGGTGTTGATCGCCGCGCTGCTGCTGGCCTACGCCTTCGCCGTGGCGCCAAAGACCACGGCCGAGGGCCGAAAGGAGGCGCCGTCCGACCGGGTTGCCGCGGCTGGACCAAGCGCGGTGGCGACGGCCGAACCAGGCTCGTCGCTCGGACCGGACCGGAAAATCTTTCCTCCGGCTGGTAAGACGTTCATCGGTGTCATGACACAGGAGGGCCCGCACGACTTCACCGCCGTGAACATGTTCACGGCGGCCGCGAAGCGCCCGCCGCAGGTCATGCTCTTCGGCTCCGGATGGGCATCCGACGCATTCGACCGGACGCCCTTCGACCGGATCAAAGACCGCGGCATGCTGCCAATGCTGGGCTGGGAACCGTGGGACTACCGATTGGGCGAAGCGGCCATCAAGAAGGGGCTCCCGACCCGCGAGGTCGACAGGTTACGGAACGAGCAGACCCAGTACCGGTTGTCCCACATAGCGCGCGGGGACTTCGACAGCTACCTGCGATCCTGGGCCGAAGGGATCAAGTCGCTCGGCTACCCGGTGGCCATCCGGTTCGCCCATGAGATGAACGGCTACTGGTACCCGTGGTGCGAGCTGGTCAACGGCAACCGACCGGGCGACTACGTCAAGGCGTGGCGCCACGTACATGATCTGTTCCGGGCTGCCGGCGCCACCAACGTCACGTGGGTGTGGAGCCCGAACAACATCTGGGACGATTCGCTCCCGAAACTCTCCACGTTCTACCCGGGCGATGCCTACGTCGACTGGGTGGGCATCTCCGGCTACTACACCACTGTGTTCACCTCGGACTACCGGCCCTTCGACGTGATCTTCGACAGGATCATCAAGGAGATCCGCGCCTTCAGCAGCAAACCGCTGGTCATCACCGAGACCGGTGCCTCCGACGCCTACGGGCGCAAGGCCGAGTGGATCACGCAGACATTCCGGCTGCTGCCGCGCTACAAGGACATCATCGGCGTCATCTGGTTCGAAGTGAACAAGGAGGTGGACTGGCGCATCGTCAGTTCACCGGCCGTGACAAAAGCCTTCGCCAATGGGGTCGCCGACCCTCGCTACCAGGTCACCTGGTCGCCAGACATGCTCCTGCGCATGAAACTCGAGGACTAGATGTTCCGTACCCGGCCTCGTCCCCGGTCGATGTCGACACCCGCACCGGCAGGACGGGTGACCCGGTGCCGGGCGCCCGGGGGCGAAGCTGCCGAGCGGCACCTGCCGGCGGTTGACGACATGGCCGAGCCGGTCGCTCGCGCCGACAGCGAGGAACGCCACCCGCCGAGGTTGCGGGTGGCGGCTGAGGGGGTTCTGCAACGATGAGGTTGACCGTTCCGCGGGTCCTGATGGTGCTGATCGGCGCGCTGCTGCTGACCTACGCGTTCGCCATCGCACCGACCGCGATGTCCGGGGGCGGGGAGGACGGACCGTCCGGCCGGATTGCGAAGGCCGAGCCAGGTGCGGCGGCGGCCGGAGCCACACCCAGCGCGCCGCCCCGACCGGCTGCGGAACTGTTCCCGCCGGCCGGCAAGGCGTTCATCGGTGTCATGACACAAAAGGGCCCGCACGACTTCACCGCGCTGGACATGTTCACGGCGGCCGCGAAGCGCGAGCCGCAGGTGATGCTCTTCAGCTCGGGGTGGGCGTCCGACACATTCGACCGGACGCTTTTCGACCGGATCAGCAGCCGCGGCATGCTGCCGATGCTGGCGTGGGAACCGTGGGACTACGAGCTGGACAAGGCGTCCCGCAAGAAGGGCTTCAGCGCCCGCAAGATCGACAGGATCCGCTCCGACCAACCCCACTACCGGCTGTCCCGCATCGCCCGGGGGAGCTTCGACACGTACCTGCAGTCCTGGGCTCGGGGCATCAAGTCACTCGACTACCCGGTGGCCATCCGGTTCGCCCACGAGATGAACGGCGACTGGTACCCCTGGTGTGAGCCGGTCAACGGCAACCGGCCGGGCGACTTCGTGAAGGCCTGGCGTCATGTCCACGACGTGTTCGAGGCGGCCGGGGTCACGAACGTCATCTGGACGTGGAGCCCGAACGTCAGGTGGGACGACTCCACCCCGAAACTCTCCACGCTCTACCCGGGCGACGACTACGTCGACTGGGTCGGACTCTCGGGTTACTACGGCACCGGGGCGCTCTCCACGTACCGGTCCTTCGACGCGATCTTCAACCACACGATCAAGGAGATCCGCACCTTCACCGACAAGCCGTTGGTCATCACCGAGACCGCCGCCTCCGAGAGTAATGGGCGCAAGGCCGAGTGGATCAAGCAGACCTTCCAGTTGCTGCCCCGCCACCGGGACATCATCGGCCTGATCTGGTTCGAGGCGAACAAGGAGGTGGACTGGAGGATCGTCAGTTCTCCGGCCGCCGCCAAGGCCTTCGCCCGGGCGGTCGCCGCCCCCCGGTACGACTTCGACTGGTCGCCGGCCATGCTGCCGCGTACCACAATCGAGGAGTAGGCCCGCGGACCGGACGCTGCCCGCGTGACGCACCTGTCGGCGGGCCAGAAGTTGATCGGCCCCCTACAATCCTGTGGCACCTGTCACACCCGGCTCCGGGTCGCCCCCGCTGCCGGGCGCACCACTCGGCGCGCGGAGGGGAGCCTCGGGAGTGAGTCCACGTCACGGATCCGGTCCTCACGGCATGTGGCGGATCGGCCCGGTCCGCCTGCTGGCGGTGGTGGGCGTCGGTTACCTGATCATCGTTCTGACGCTGGCGGCGGTGAACGTGGATCTGGGCCTCGGGGGATCGCCGGCGGCGGATCATCCCGGCCCGGCCGGCCCGGCGACCGACCTTGATCCGGCCTACCCGACGCCGGACGCGACCACCGCCACCCCCGTTGAGCGCGGCGGGGAGGTGCGCGTCGGATCGGTGGCGAGCCGACCCGCCGTGCCGTCGACGGGACCCCCGACGGCGCCTCCGACCGCCCGGCCGCCGGCCACCCGCCCGCCCGCCGCTCCGGCGGCACCGATGGTGGTGCGGTCCTACGAGGCCGAGTCGGCGGAGAACGGCCTGGACGACATCAGGGTCTACGACTGTCCCGGCTGCTCCGGCGGGAAGAAGGTGGGCAACATCGGGCGCGACATGGGAACGCTGCGGTTCAACGGCCTGACCGCCCGCACCGGCGGGTCGGCCACCGTGACCATCGCGTACGTCAACGGCGAGTCCCCCCGGGTGGGGCGGATCAGCGTGAACGGCGCGGCTCCGATCACGCTGACCTTCCCGGGGACGGGCGGCTGGAGCAGCGTCGGCACCATGGTCGTGACGGTGCCGTTCCGACCCGGGGCCAACACGCTGACGATGTTCAACCCGGACGCGCCGGCACCCGACTTCGACAAGATCACCGTCGCCGTCCGATAGTCCCGCCCCGCCGGAAGCCCCGACCCGGTCGGGGCCGTCGCCGTCGCCTACCCGTCAGCGGCCGGTCGAACCGCTGGCCGGGTGTGCTCAGACGCCCGAGGGGTAGCTCTCGGGCTCGGCGAGGCTGGCGGGCCGGATGTGCAGCGGCCGGACGGCCTGGGACTGGTCGACCCAGCAGAGGGCGTCGTAGCGGTCGCCGAGCACGGTGGCGACGTAGTTGCCCCAGCTCTCTTGTTCCGGGTGGTAGACCACCCCGACCGCCCGATGGTCGAGCTCGTCGGTGAGCAGGTCGGGACGGCCGTCCCGGGGAAAGACGAAGAGCGCCTCCGGCGGCGCGGCGGCGTGCAGCACGTCCTCCAGCGAGTGCCGCCGGCCCGGCGGCATCGCCATCACCCGCATCGGCGCGCCCCAGGCGTCGCCGGCCACCACGGTCCCCCGATGGGTGGCGAAGCCGACCAGGACGACCTGGTCGGCGCCGTGCCGCTCGCGGGCGAGCTGGCCGATGTTGACCTCGCCCGCGTCGGCCATGTCGGTGGCCCGGGCGTCACCCACGTGGGTGTTGTGTGCCCAGACGACCGCCTTCGCACCCGGTCCGTAGTGCCTGAGCAGCCGGTCGAGGGTGTCGTCCATGTGCCGGTCACGGACGTTCCACGACTCGCGGCCGCCCCGCACCATCGCCCGGTAGTAGCGCTCGGCGCCGGCGACCACCTCGGCGTTCTGCCACGCCCCGAAGCGTCCCTCGCCGTCGGTGGCGGCCCGCTCGCGCAGCGCGGCGAGCAGGTCGACGACCTCGTTCTCGCAGCTGTTCGGCACCAGCCGGGTCGCCAGCGCATACTGCTGGGGGTCCTCGTCGTACGGCTGGAAACAGCGGTAGGCGGCCAGCGCCGCCGGCACCTGTTCCGGGTCGTGCTCGCGCAGGTAGACGAGGATCTCGTGCAGCGACTCCCACAGCGAGTAGACGTCCAGGCCGTGGAAGCCGACCCGTGCCGTCTCGTCCAACTGGGCGTTGTGGGACCGCAGCCAGCGGGTGAAGTCGACGACCTCCTCGTTGGCCCACATCCAGGTCGGCCACCGCTCGAACGCCGCGAGGGCCGCCCGCGGGTCCTCCGGCGCGTCGCTGCGGCACCGGACGCTGCGGTCGACCCGGTCACAGTCGGGCCAGTCGCCCTCGACGGCGACGAACGAGAAGCCCTTCTCCTCGATGAGTCGCCGGGTGATCGCGGCCCGCCAGGTGTAGAACTCGTGCGTGCCGTGGGTCGCCTCGCCCAGCATCACCACCCGGGCGGCACCGACGCGGTCCAGCAGCACGTCCAGGTCGCCCGGGTCGGTCAGCGGCGCCGCGAGCCCGGTCACCTCGTCGTCGTAGCGTCCCATCGCGCACTCCCGCCGCCTCGGATCCGGCCCGTGGCCCCCGGCCGGCGCTCGGGCCGTACCGGCGGGCGCCCCCACAGTTACCGCGGGTGGCGCGCCGCCGTCACGGACACGTCGACCCGTGCCTACCCGCACCGCCTCGGCGCATGCGTTCCGGCTGCCGTCGTTCGCCGGATCCGGTCGTCGGCGGGCGGGGGAGGTGCCGACCGCCCGAAGGCGTACGGGTGACTCGGTCCGATTCCCGAAAGGCCCGGAATCAGGAGGAATGGCCAGGGGGCCGGCAGGGCACATGGACGGGGTGAGCAAGGCACACAACGAAGCGGGCATGTGGGTCGTCGACGATCTGGATCAGCTCGTCGCCCTGGTGCAGAAAGCCGCGGACGAGTCGCTGTACGTGCGGTGGTCCCGGGGACCGCAGGCGGACCTGACCGACGAACGGCAGGCCAGCCAGTCCAGCCGGGACGCGCTGACCGGCACGGAGCTGCCGGGCCTGTCCGCCAACCCGCTCGCCGTGGAGTCGTGGTGGGGTGACCGGCCCCTGCGGCTGTGGATCGCCCGCCGGCTGTACGACTACTGTCACCTGCGGGACCTGCGTGGGCCCGGCGTACGCCCGTGGGTGCTGCTGGGCGAGCAGATCGGCCGGGGGCCCGACAACGAACCCCTGGTGATCTGCCAGCGGCCGCTGGCCTGGGTCAGCGAGGCGGCCCTCAGCCAGGCCCACCGGGCGGTGGAGGAGCAGGCGTCGCACGAGTGGGGTCCGCTGCACCGCGCGGACTGACCGACGAGCCACCCTCGATGCGGGGGCGGTGTCAGAAGGCGCGCCGGTACAGCGAGCAACCTCGGCACACCTCGGGCGGCTCGCCGCCGAGGAGGCGGTGCCGGAACTCGCGGTAGCGCTCGCCGTACCAGATCTGTGGGAAGCTCTTCTCGGTCAACCGGCCCAGGGACATCCGGTCGTCGCCCATCACCATGCAGCACGGCTGCACCACGCCGGTGCTGGTGATGTAGGCCGCCTCCCAGGGCCAGGAGCAGCCCCGGCCCGAGGGCGGGCCGGCGTCGGCCGGAACGCCGGGGCGCGGCAGGCGCAGTCGCACGCCGTGCTCCCGCGCCGCCTCGCTCGCCGCGTGGAAGGCGGTCGCGACGCGATCCGCGTCCGTGCCGGTCCACAGTGCCTGGTCCGCGGTGAACTGCCGGATGCCGTCGTACCCGCCGGCGGGGTCGGCGTCGGAGAAGCTGTGCGAGAGGTTCTGCACGTGCAGCTCGTCCACCCCGATGCGGGCCAGCAGGCGCACCAGGTCCGGCAGCTCGCCGACGTTGTCCCGCATCGCCACGAACACCACCCGGATCCACGGGTTGGCACTGCCAGCGGCCCGTTTGGCGTGCACCAGCCCGGCGAGGTTCGCCACGACGCGGCCGAAGTCGGCCCCCTCGCGGACCGCCTCGTAGGCGCCCGCGCCGGCCCCGTCGAGGGAGACGTGCAGCCAGTCGACCCCGCTGTCCACGAGTTCCTCGGCGCGGCCACGGGTGAGCAGGGTGGCGTTGGTGTTGAACCCGACGGTGATCCGGCGAGCGACCGCCGCCCGGACCATCTCCATCAGGTACGGCGACAGCAGCGGCTCGCCCAGCCCCTGCAGCGTCATCCGGTTCAGCGCGGGTACCTCGGCCAGCAGGCGGTGGAACAGTTCCGGCCGCATGGCCCCGGCGAGCTTGTTGACCGGGGGTCGGTACCGGACCAGACACATGACGCACCGCAGGTTGCACGCCGAGGTGACCTCCACCTGGAGGTGCGGCGGCAGCGGCGGATCGTCGAGGTCAACCGGCATGTCACCTGATGCCCGGACGCCACCGGATGAAACCGCGCCGCCCCCGATGCCCCCGGCGACGCCGTCAGCCGGTCACTGTTCGTCGTCGACGACCTCGGTCCGGTCGTCGCGCGTGACGGTCACCGGAGGGTGCTCGTCGGGCTGGGGCGCCTGCGCCAAGGTGTGGTGGGGATCCCCGTCGGGGGAGTAGAGCACACGGTCGGTCTTGCCGGTCTTCTCCCGGTCTTCCTCCGGATCCGTCACGTCACCCTCCTGCTGCCGCTCGTGTCGCCCACGCTACGCGGCCGGTCGGCTGGTTGGTCCGGTTTCCGCCCGGTACGTGCCGGTCGGCGGACGGTGGCGGTTGCCCGGCGGCGGGACCGGCGGGACCGGAGGGGGTAGCGGCTGCGCCCGGGCGGCGGGTTCAGCCGGGCAGCCGAGCCGCCGGACGGCGCTGCTCGCCGGCCAGCAGGGCGTACGAGGCGAGCGCGCCGGCGAGGACCACGTCCACGGAGATGACGAAGCCCCGGTCCATCCCGTCCGGCGCGAGGGCAGTGCCGGTCACCAGGGCGGTGACGGCCACCAGCACCATCGCCACCCGGACGAGCTGGTGGGGGTCGGGTCCGCTCCGGTCGGTCTGCCGGGACGGGCGCTCCGCCACCAGCAGCAGGGCGCCGACGGCGCCGGCGGCCCCGATCATCAACGAGGGCACGGCGAGCCCGTCCACCCCCTGGCGCAGCATGCTGCCCCCGGACCAGGCCAGCAGCCCGAAGATCACCATCGCCAGGAGGTGCGGGAGGGCGCTCCGGCCCAACCGACGCGACCGGTTCACCGCCGGATCTCTTCCGTCTGCCACGACAGTCCTCCGCTCGGCCAGAATGCCGTCGATGTCATCGTCGCACCACGACGCCCGGATGGCAGCAGCCGATGAGCACGGACACCGACGGACCCGCCCGGTTCCCGCCACCGTCCGGCGCGCGGACCGGGCGCGGGGGAGCGCCGGTGCGGTCGAGCCCCGGCGGTGGGCCGGGGTGACGGGTCACCCCGGCCCGGTGCCGGTCGGTCAGGGCAGGGTCCAGCGCTGGGCGCCGGTGCCGTTGCAGTCGTGGATCTGCAACTGCGTGCCGTCGGTGGTGCTGGAGGCCGGGATGTCGAGGCAGCGGCCCGACTGCGGGTTCTTCAGGCTGCCGTCGGGTTGCGGCGCCCACCGCTGAGCGCCGGTGCCGTTGCAGGTCCAGAGCTGGACCGGGGTGCCGTTCGTGGTGCCGCTGCTCTTGACGTCGAGGCACCTGCCCAGCCCGCGGACGGTGCCGTCGCCGGGCAGCGTCCACCGCTGGGCGCCGGTGCCGTTGCACGTCCACAGCTGCACCCTGGTGCCGTCGGCGGTCTGGCTGGAGCTGATGTCGCCGCACTTGCCCAGCCCCTTGATCTCACCGGTCCGGGCGCCGCCGGTGCCCACGCCCGGGCCGGTGAAGGTGTAGCTGTCGACGTCGAGCAGCGCCCCGCTGCCGCCGGTGAACACCAGGTACAGGTCGTGGGTGCCGTCGTCCGGCTTGGTCACGGTGGTGCCGAGTTCGGTGTAGGTGTCCCAGCCGCCGGTGTTGGGCACCGCGATCCGGGCGACCTCGGGGCCGGTGGGGGAGTCGTACCGGAAGGAGACCGTGCCCCCGGCGCCGCCGGAGGAGACCGGGCCCTGACCCCGGTGATGCCCTTCAGGCTCACCGCGTGGTGTCGGACGTTCTCCCCGTTCTGGATGTCACCGAGTCGCTTGCCACCCCGGGCCGCAGCCTGGTCGATCACCCTGGGGCCGTTGAGCGTGACGTGGTGCTCGGCCTGCCACTGCTTGGGGTAGAGGCTGATCTCCCGTTCCCCGGTCAGCGGCACGGAACCGCTCGCGCCCCGGTCGGTGTAGCTGCCGCCGCGACCGATCGGTACAAAAATGCTCGGCCGGCGGGAAGTGGTCAGCGCTTGACGCTGTCGAGCGCCTGCATGATCACGTCAGTGACGGCCTGGGGTTGGCTGACCATGATCACGTGGGAGCCCTCAACCTCGGTGATGGTCGCCCCGGCCCGCTGCGCCATCGACCGCAGGACGTCGGTGCCGGCGGCCTTGTCGCCGGTGGCGACCGCGGCCCAGGACGGCAGGTTGCGCCAGGCCGGCGTCCCGGTGGGTTCGCCGAAGGCCAGCGCCGAGACGGGGCGCTGGGTGGCCGCCATGACGGCGGCGTCCTTCTTCGACACGTCGGCGGCGAACGCGTCGTGGAACTTCGCCGGGTCGATGAGGAACTCCGTCTCCGTGCCCTGGGCGGTCGGATACTTCACCTCCATCAGGGCGGAGGTGAGCACGCTGTCCTTGGAGTCGCTCTCGATCGACAACAGGGTCTCACCCTCGTCGGGGGCGAAGGCCGCGACGTAGACCAGGCCGACCACGTTGTCGACCCGGGCCGCGGCGTTGGTGATGACCGCCCCGCCGTACGAGTGGCCCACGGCCAGCACCGGGCCCTCGGTCTGCTTCAGCGCGCTCGCGACGTACGCGGCGTCCTCGCTGACCCCGCGCAGCGGGTTCGGCACCGCCTTCACCGTCACGCCCGCGGCCTGGAGGCGCTCGACCACGCCGTTCCATCCCGAGCTGTCGGCGAAGGCGCCGTGGACCAGGACGACGGTCGGCGTGTCGTTCGGTGCGGTGGCCATGGCGGTTCCCCTCATCGCAGTCCTGCGGCGCGGGCGCGGATCCACGCCGGCACCGGTCAACTACCGAGGGTAGTCAGAGTGGTGCGGGGAGATCGGCGTTTCCGCGCCGCCGACTCACCCGCGCGAACCGGCGCTCCGCAACTCGCCGGCCGGGATGAGCCGGGGCGGCGCGGGCGGCAGGACGTCGCGGCCGGCGTCGACGTCGGCGAGAGCCCCGGCGGCGTTGATGAGGCCGATGTGCGAGAAGGCCTGGGGGAAGTTGCCCCGCGCCTCCCCGGTGCCCGGGTCGATCTGCTCGGCGAAGAGGCCCAGGTCGCTGCTCCGCGCGGCCAGGCTCTCGAACAGCCGCCCGGCACGGTCCCGCTCGCCCGCCAGGGCCAGGCACGCCACCAGCCAGAACGAGCAGATGACGAAGCCGGCGGGGTCGCCCTCCCAGCGGCGCAGCAGCCCGTCGTGGGCCAGCCGCTCCTCGATCGCCCGGATGGTCGAGCGTATCCGCGGATCGTCGGCGGGCAGGAAGCCGACCAGCGGCATGAGCAGGGCCGACGCGTCCAGATCGGCGCCGCCCACGGTGCCGGTGAACACGCCGGCCCGGTCGTCGAAGCCCTCGGTCAGCACGGCGTGCCGCACCGCGTCCCGCGCCGCCGCCCAGCGGGCCGTCTCCGCCGGCGTGCCGAGCCGGTCGCCGAAGCGGACCGCCCGATCCAACGCCGTCCAGCACTGCACCTTCGACGACAGGTGGTGCCGCTCGACGTCCCGCTCCTCCCACATCCCGGCGTCCGGCAGCCGCCAGTCCCGGGCGGCCCGCTCGGTCATCCCACGCAGCAGTTGGCGGGTCTCCGGCTCCATCGGATCCAGGTGTTCCCGCATCAGCCAGGCCGCGCAGAGCGCCTCGCCGACCACGTCGGTCTGCCGCTGCCGCCAGGCGTCGTTGCCGAGCAGCACCGGCCGGCTGTCGGCGAATCCGCCGAGGTGCTCCAAGCGGTGCTCGGTCAGATCCCGTTCCCCCTCGACGCCGTACATGATCGGCACCACGCCGTTCTGCACCACGCCCATCGACCGGGCCAGCCACCGGAACTGCCGGCCGACCTCGTCGGCGCAGGCCGAGCGCCACAGCGCCTCCAGGGTGAAGCTGAAGTCGCGCACCCAGACGTAGCGGTAGTCGTAGTTGCGCTCGCCGCCCACCTCCTCGGGCAGCCCCATCGTCGCGGCGGCCACCACCGCCCCGCTGGGCTGGTACGTCATGCCCGCCAGGACCAGCGCGCTGCGGCGCACCTCGTCCCGGTACAGGCCCTGGTAGTCGTGCAGATGGATCCAGGACCGCCAGCCGGCGACCGCGTCGTCGACCGCCTGCGCGGCGTCGAGTCGGACCGGTGGGTCTGCGGCGTAGGCGGGCCCGTAGCCGACGGTGAAGCCCCGGCGTTCGCCCGCCCGGACGGTGAACGTGGCCGACGCCTCGCCGGTGCCGACGGACTGCGGTGTGTCGGCGCGCAGGACCAGACGGGTCGCGCCGGCGGTGGCCACGACCTCGTCGCCCTGCCGGTCCAGGCGCGGGACCACCCGGCCGTACTCGAACCGGGGCCGGAAGTGCGAGCGGACCCGCACCAGGCCGGCGAGCCCCTGCACCACCCGGGCCAGTACCCGCGGCGAGCGCCGGCCGACCCGGTGGCCGCGCGCGCCCGGCTCCAGGGCCAACCCGTCGGTCACCGCCACCGCGCCGGTCGCCGTGGTGAAGACGGTACGCAGCACCAGCGAATCGGTCACGTACGCCCGTTCGCTGGTGAAGTCGCCCTCGGGGCGGAGCGACCAGTGCCCCGCGTCGTGGTCGAGCAGGCGCCCGAAGACCGCCGGGCCGTCGAAGCGCCCGGGGCACCACCAGTTCACCGAGCCGTCCCGGTCCACCAGCGCGGCACTCTGGCCGTCGGCGAGCAGCCCGTGGTCGGCGATCCCTGTGACGCTCACCCGGCCGCATTACCCGACCGGCAGGCAGGCAGTCCCGGTCGTCATCGTCGTTCCCGGCTCGCCCGAGTCCGCCCGGTGGGCGCCGTCGGCTCCGTAGAATCCCGCTGTGCCGCGCATCGTCCAGTTGCTGGCCTCGCCGGTACACCGCTACGTGGGGCGGCCCGCCGACGGCCCGCTGCCCGCCCCGCCCGGCGAGCTGGTGACGGAGGTCCGGCTCCGGGCCGAGCTGGGCATCGTCGGCGACCGGTACTTCGGCCGGCCGGCGCACCGCGCGGCGAGCGTGACCGTGATCGCGCAGGAGTCGCTGCCGCCGCGCGTCGACCTGGTGCAGGTCCGGCGCAACATCCTGACCACCGGTATCGCGGTGGACGAGCTGGTCGGATCGGTGCTCGTCCTGGACTCGGGGGACGGCCCGGTCCGGCTGCGGGTCAACCGGCCGGCCAACCCGTGCGCCTGGATGGACGTCACGATCGGCCCCGGCGGATGGCGGGCGCTGCGGCGCCGGGGCGGCGTGCGCTGCACGCCGCTGAACGACGGCACCCTGCGCGTCGGCCCGGTGGACGTCGCGGTCGAGAGCTAGCGACAGCGCGGCGAGTTCCCGCCACTGCTTCCGGGGCAGGTCCGTGCGCTCCGGGGTGGCCGGCTGCAGGACGTGGCGCCGGCCGGAATCCGGGGGGATTCCGACCGGCGCCGTTCGACGGGGTCAGCCGGGGGTGGGAGCAGGTGGCCGGGCCGGCGGTCACCAGGTGGACGGCGGTGGCGGCGCCACGACCGGCGGCCGGTCGTCGCAGGTGATCGTGTTGGGCAGCAGCCACGGGGCCAGCCACCCGCCGTCGTTGCCGCCGAGGTCGGTCAGGCTGAACTCGGATCCGGCGGGGGTGAAGTGGAAGGAGCCGCAGTTGTTGACGCCGACCGCCCCCACGTTGCGCGCGTCGACGTTCGCGAACGAGGCCGAGCCCGCCGTGCGAGCGCTCACCACGGACGTCCCCGCGCCGTCGACCCGGACGTCGCGGACGTGCACGTTCGTGATCGAGTACCGGTCCTTCACCGGCCAGTCGCTGACCAGCATGATCGCGTTGTAGGTGTTGTCCAGGTAGTGGTCGCCGACCACCTGGATGTCGGCGTCGATGCTGCGGTCCAGGGCGTAGAACCAGATGGCGCCGAGGCCGATGTTCCAGTTCAGCTCGTAGGTGCCGGCCCGGGCGGTGGTGTTCTCCGTGATCCACAGGTGCCCGGCGAACGGCTCGGCGCCGAACCGGGAGCCGACCTGGATGGCGCTGCCCTCGCGCACCGGGTCGGCGACCAGGTTGCGCGAGAGGGTGTTGTCCGTGCCGCCGTACACGGCGATGCCGTTGGCCAGGACCGGCGACTGCACGGTGTTGCGGTGGATGATGTTGCCCGCGTTGCCGGTCTTCTCCGACCACATGGCGAGGCCGTCGTCGCCGCTGTTGCGGACGAAGTTGTTGCGCACCACGGAGTCGGTGACCCCGGTGTGGAAGTTCAGGCCGTCGGCGATCTGGTCGACGATGACGTTGTTCGTGACCCGCAGGTCGGTCATCGGCCCGTCGAACCAGAGTCCCACCTTGGTGTGGTGCAGGTAGAGGCCGTCGACGCTGGAGTGGCTCAACGCGCCACCGACGCCGTTGACCTGGTCGGTGTCGATGCGCTCGCGGACGTCGCCCTCGATCGCGAAGCCGGACAGGTGGACGTTGCGGCTGCCGCCCGCCGACGCGGGCCGGCCGTAGAAGCCGACCCCGGTGTGCACCGAGCCGTCCGGCGCCGGGGTGTCGAGCGCGACCTCGCGTCCCTTGACGATGGTGTACCAGTTGCCGGCGCCCTCGATGGTGACGTCGTCGACGACGATGTGGCGGTTCACCTGGTAGGTCCCCGGCGGCAGGTAGACCTTCAGCTTGGTACGCCGGGCGAAGGCGATCGCCCGGTCGAAGGCGCCGGCCGAGTCGCGGCGGCCGGTCGGGTCCGCGCCGAACGCCAGCACGTTCGCCGCCACCGGCACGACGCGCGGCGGGCCGACCAGCTCCGAGTCGAGCAGGTCGATGACCGTCCACGGCGCGACAGTGCCCGCCGGGACCGCGAGCCGCAGCACGCTCCCCGCCGGGTACGTCCGGCCGAGCAGCATGCGCTGCTCGTCGTAGAAGTGGTGCGGGCGGAACGGCCTGGTGATCGTCGGGGCGGGCGTGGTGGCCGCGGGGACGCAGGAGCATTCGGTGATCCACCAGTCCGGGTGCAACAGGCCGGCGGTGGGGTCGTTGGAGAACGGGTACTGGTTGTACAGCCAGGCGTACTGCGAGGTGAGCGTCATGGTCCGGGCGGGCCGGCGGCCGACCGAGACGTCCAGCGGCGCGGTGATGCCGCCGCCGGCGGGCGCGTCCGGGATGCTGTAGCGCACGGTGATGGCGTTGGTCGCGGCCGGCAGCGTGAACTCGACGAACTGGCCGGGCGCCAGGCGCACAGCCCGGCGACCGGAGGCTTCCGACGCCAGGGTGTACGCCGTGCGTCCCGGGCCGATCAGCGTGCCGTTCGTGGTGGCGTTCTCCGCCTCCTGCTCCAGGAACGCGACGTCGGCGCCCCGGCCCGCGACGAGCGACGGGTCGAGAGCGGCCCGGGTGACCACAGGGGGCGGGGCGGCCTCGGCCCGGGCCGCCCCGGCCCCACCGGTCACCGTGGCCGCCATGACCGCCGCCACGGCCGCCGCCCCGACGGTTCGCCGGCGCGCCGGTCCGCCCGGCCGTCCTGTGCTGATTCGAGACATCGCGTGATCCGTTCTCCCGAGGACCCGACGACCGTCATCGACGCCGCGGGCAGTCCCCGTCGTGCCGCGGTGGATGTCAGAAGCGAGGCGAGTTGGTTGCGGCGATGTTATTTCTACAACCTGTCAATATTCAAGCAGGTGTTTGTGCAGTAATTGCGGACCCGGTCTGGCCGTCGGCGGCAGGCCGGGCCGGTGGGACGCGGCCGGGCAGTTGGGTCCCTGTCGCCGACCGCTGACGTGACACGTCAGTGAGCGGTTCATTTCTTGCAGAGTCGGTGCCGTATCATCGCGGCGTGACGAAGCGACTGACCGAGGTGGCGAGGAAGGCCGGCGTCAGCGAGGCCACCGTCAGCCGGGTGCTCAACGGTCGTGGCGGCGTCTCCGAGTCGACCCGTACCGCCGTGCTCACCGCGCTGGACGTGCTGGGCTACGAGCGGCCGACCAAGCTGCGGGGGGAGCGGGCCCGCCTGGTCGGGCTGGTGCTCCCGGAGTTGCAGAACCCGATCTTCCCGGCGCTGGCCGAGGTGGTGACCGGGTCGCTCGCCCAGCGGGGCTACACCCCCGCGCTCTGCGCCCGGACGATCGGCGGCGTGTCCGAGGCGGACTACGTCGAGATGCTGCTCGACCACCAGGTCTCCGGCGTCATCTTCGCCGGTGGGTCGTACGCGCTGGCCGACGCGTCGCACGAGCACTACCGGCGGCTCACCGACCGGGGGCTGCCGGTGGTGCTGGTCAACGCCGGGGTCGACGCGCTGGACTTCCCCCGGGTCTCCACCGACGACGCGGTCGCGGTCGAGCAGGCGTACGGGCACCTGCGCTCGCTCGGGCACGAGCGGATCGGCCTGGTGCTCGGCCCGGAGGGGCACGTGCCGTCCCGGCGCAAGCTGGACGCGATGGTCCAGGCCGCGAACTGGGCCGACGACCGGGAGTGCGTCGAGCGCTCCAGCTTCTCGATGGAGGGCGCCCGGGTCGCCGCGACCAAGCTGGTCGAGCGGGGCGTGACCGGCATCATCTGCGCCAGCGACGTGCTGGCCCTGGGCACCATCCGGGCCGCCCGGCGGCTGGGTCGGGCGGTGCCGACCGACGTGTCGGTGGTGGGCTTCGACGACTCCGCGTTCATGACCTGCACCGACCCGCCGCTGACCACCGTGCGGCAGCCGATCGAGACGATGGGGCAGGCCGCGGTGGACCTGCTGGTCACCCAGATCGAGGGGGCCGGCGTGCTGCACGACGAGCTGCTGTTCGAGCCCGAACTGGTGGTACGCGGCTCCACCGCGCCCGCCCCCGGCCGCTGACCCCCGCCGGAGTCGCCCCCACCACCCCCAGCGCGGTGGGCGCACTTTCCCGGAAAGGGTGGCTGTTCCGCGCCGGACAGCCACGCTTTCTCTGAAAACGCCGGACGACGCGGGCGGGGCGCCTGGGTCGTCCGGCGGCCACCCTTTCCGCCGCTGACCGTCCCGGCGGCCATCGACCGGCGATCCGGCCACGAACCGCCTCCCTGACCGCCGAACGACACCCCGGCCGTCGACCGCTGCTTGCGGTCGGCACCCATCTCAGGCGACGGACGAGCACGAGCGCCAAAAGCTGCGAAGGTCCCGCAATTCGGATACGACCCGAAGCTCTGTCGACATCTGCCATGTCTACGTCGTGTCTTTTCAGATCGCGATCGGAACCTTGCTGAAATGAGTCGGCCTCGCTACAGTGACTCCACTCACAGCTGGCCCCGACGCAGCTACCGGGGGTCAGGTCATCCGATCGACGCAGATCACTGGCAGGGCGGTGCCGCGGTGCGTTCACCGCAGGTCGGCGACGTCCTGAAGACACCCGTTCCCGAAGGGATGGACAGATGTCCGTACCGCAGTACCGGAAGGCTGCGGCGTTGGCGCTCGTGGCCGGCCTGGGGCTCAGCCTCACGGCGTGCTCCACCAAGAGCGACGACACGACGAGCGATGCCGGTGGCAAGGTCACCATCACCGTCGACTGCCAGCCGGTCGGCTCCCAGAAAGAGCTGCTGAAGAACTGGAACGACGATGTCGTCGAGTTCCAGCGGCAGAACCCGAACATCGTCATCAAGAGCGTCAGCGTCGGCGAGCAGTGCAACAACCCGCCGGACTTCACCGCCCGCCTCGCCGGGGGCACCGTGACCGACGTGTTCTACGGGTACATGACCGATCTCCAGCAGGTGCTCGACTCCGGTCAGGCGATGGACATCAGCCAGTACGCCACCAAGGACACCGTCCCGACCTGGGACAGCGTCGACCCGGCGCTGAAGGAGGTCTTCACCGACGGCGGCAAGCTCTACGCCGTCCCGGTGAAGAACTACTCGATGGGCCTGGTCTACAACAAGGTGCTGTTCCAGCGGGCGGGGCTCGACGTCAACAACCCGCCCAAGACCTGGGGCGAGGTCCGCGACGCCGCCAAGAAGATCTCCGCGCTGGGCAACGGCATCGCCGGGTACGCGGAGTACAGCGCCGGCAACACCGGCGGCTGGCACTTCACCTCCCTGCTCTACTCCCAGGGCGGCCAGGTGCTGACCCCGGACGGCAAGAAGGCCGACTTCAACAACGCGATGGGCAAGCAGGTTCTGCAGAACCTCAAGGACATGCGGTACGGCGACAACAGCATGGGTGCCCGCCAACTGCTCCAGTGGGGCGACCTGCTGACCAACGCCGGCGCCGGCAAGGTCGGCATGTTCATCGGCGCGCCGGACGCCACCCAGGCGATCGTCAGCCAGTTCCAGGGCAAGTTCCAGGACTGGGCGATGGGCCCGCTGCCCGGCCAGGACGGCAAGGCGAAGGCGACGCTCGGCGGTGGCGAGGGTTACTTCTTCAAGAAGGGCCTCTCCCCGGAGCAGGTCAAGGCCGGTCTGAAGTGGATCGCGTACCAGAAGCTGACGCCGGGCAAGGGCCAGTTCGACTACGTCCGGGCGAAGCCGCAGAACTACCCGGTGGGCCTGCCCCAGCCGCTGCTGTTCGCCAACGGCAGTGAGGCGCAGAAGCAGGAGCTGGAGCTGCGCAAGGCGAACGCGAACGTCGACACCGCGAACTTCGCGATCTTCGAGGCGAACCCGGTGCCGATCAAGGGTGAGCCCCGCAACGCGCAGGCGATCTACGCGGTGCTCGACGCCGTGATGTCCGGGGTGCTGACGAACCCGAACGCGAACCTCGACGCACTCCTGAAGACGGCCGAGGACAAGGTCAACAAGCTGCTCGCCGCCGAGAGCTGATCCGATCGGGTGGGGGCCGGCCCGCCGGCCCCCACACCCTCCGCGCCGCACGTCGGCCGCTGACTCACGCAGGAGTTGCCTTGGTGATCACCACCGTCCCGGGGACCACGAGGGGAGCGGGTCGCCCCGCGTCGCCGTACCCGGCCGGACCGCAGCGTACGAGCCTCGGCCGCAAGGTACGGGACAACCTCACCGGGCACGCCTTCCTGATCGGCGCGGTGCTCTGCTTCGCCGTCTTCTCCTGGTACCCGATGATCCGCGGCATCGTCATGAGCTTCCAGCGCACCCGGCGGGGGGAGACCACCTGGGTGGGCTGGGACAACTACCTGCGCCTCATCGACGACCCCAGCTTCTGGACGGCCTGGAAGAACACCCTCTACTTCACGGTGCTCGCGCTCGTCCTCGGGTACGCGGTGCCGTTCTTCGTGGCGATCCTGCTCAACGAGTTCCGCCACGCCAAGGGGTACCTGCGGATCCTGGTCTACCTGCCGGTGATGCTGCCGCCGGCCTCGGCCCTGTTCCTCTTCAAGTTCTACGCGTACGACCCCAGCGAGGCGGGACTCTTCAACGCGATCCTCGCGGCGCTGCACCTGCCGACGTCGCAGTGGATGCAGTCACCCGAGATGACGATGCCGGCGATGGTGCTCGCGTCGACCTGGATGAACATGGGCGGCGCGGTGCTGATCTACCTGGCGGCGTTGCAGAACATCCCCGGTGAACTCTACGAAGCCGCCGAGCTCGACGGCGCCGGGATCTGGCGACGGATCGTCCACGTGACGATCCCGCAGACCCGGCTGATCCTCGCGCTCCTGGCGATGCTCCAGATCGTCGCCACCATGCAGCTCTTCATCGAACCACTGATCCTCGCCAACGGTGCGGGCGCGGAGGACTCCGCGACCTCGGTGGCGTACCTCATCTACCAGCACGGGTTCTTCCAGAACGACCTCAACGGCGCCGCGGCGCTCGGCGTGATCATGCTCGTGGTGCTGGCCGGCTTCTCCGCCGCCTACCTGCGGCTGAGCGCGAAACAGGACTAGGACGGGGCGAGCAATGGCACAGGACTCCGGGACCCGGACCCTCATCTCTCCGGCCCAGCTCCGGCGGGGGCGCGGCAAGGTCGTCTACTGGACGCTGCTCGCCGTCGTCGTGGTGGGCTTCACGCTGGTCTTCCTCGGGCCGCTCTACTGGATGGTCACCGGCGCGCTGAAATCCGGCCAGGAGATCGCGCAGACCCCGCCGTCGCTGTTCCCGGAGGATCCGCAGGCGCAGAACTACGTCGACGCGTGGAACAACCTGGACCTCGCCAAACTGCTGTTCAACACGTTCTACTACGCGGCCGGCGCGCTGCTGTTCCAGCTCGTCCTCGACACCGCCGCGGCGTACGCCCTGTCGAAGCTTCGACCGGTGTTCGGCAACCTGATCCTCGGCCTGATGCTGGCGACGCTGATGATCCCGGCGATGGTCCTCATCGTCCCGCAGTACGTGACCGTGATCGACCTGCCGATCCTGCACCTCAACCTGCTCGACTCGCCGTTCGCGATCTGGCTGCCCGCGGTCGCGAACGCGTTCAACATCTTCCTGCTGAAGCGGTTCTTCGACTCGATCCCGGAGGAGTTGATGGCGGCGGCCCTGGTGGACGGGGCGACGCCGCTGCGCACGCTCTGGTCGATCATCCTGCCGATGTCGCGCCCCATCCTCGGTGTGGTCTCGATCTTCGCCGTGACGGCGGTCTGGAAGGACTTCCTCTGGCCGAAGCTGGTGATGCCGTCGCCCGAGACCCGGACGGTCAGCGTCGGCATCTACGCCTTCTCGGGTGGTACGCCGATGAACGTGGTGATCGCCGCGTCGGTCATCGCCGCGATCCCGACCGTCGTCGTCTTCCTGATCTTCCAGCGAAACATCATGTCCGGACTGACCACCGGCAGCCTCAAGGGCTGACCCTCGACCCGCCGACGTACCGACGCAGAAAGCAGGTGCTCGTGTCCACAGCAGACCAGGGTCCGTGGTGGCGAGGAGCCGTGATCTACCAGGTGTATCCGCGTAGCTTCGCCGACGGTAACGGCGACGGCATCGGCGACCTCGCCGGCATCCGGTCCCGGCTGAGCCACCTGTCCGCGCTCGGCGTCGACGCGATCTGGTTCAGCCCCTGGTACCCCTCCCCGATGGCCGACGCCGGCTACGACGTGGCCGACCACCGCGACATCGATCCGGTCTTCGGCACCCTGACCGAAGCGGAGGCGCTGATCGCGGAGGCACACGCGCTCGGCATCCGGATCATCGTCGACGTGGTGCCGAACCACTGCTCCGACGCGCACCCCTGGTTCCAGGCGGCGCTCGCCGGCGGGCCGGACGCGCCGGAGCGGGAGCTGTTCTGGTTCCGCCCCGGCCGGGGCCCGAACGGCGACCAGCGGCCCACCGACTGGGTCGGCGAGTTCGGCGGCGAGACCTGGACCCGGACCGTCGACCCGGACGGCACCCCCGGCGACTGGTACCTGCACCTGTTCACCGCCGAGCAGCCGGACTTCAACTGGGACCACCCCCGGGTACGGGCGGAGTTCGAGGACATCCTGCGGTTCTGGTTCGACCGCGGGGTGGACGGCATCCGGATCGACTCGGCGGGGCTGCTGGTCAAGGACGGGACGCTGCCCGAGGCCCTGGCGGACCGGCCGCACCCGTTCCACGACCTCGACGGGGTGCACGAGATCTACCGCGCCTGGCGACGGATCGCCGACTCGTACCCGGGGGAGCGGGCGCTGATCGGCGAGGTGTGGCTGCCGGACCGGGACCGGTTCGCCCACTACCTGCGCCCGGACGAACTGCACTCGGCGTTCAACTTCGACTTCCTCGGCTGCGCCTGGGACGCGACGGCGCTGCGTCGCTGCGTCGACGAGACGCTCGCCGCGCACGCCCCGGTCGGCGCGCCCGCCACCTGGGTGCTCTCCAACCACGACGTGACCCGCCACGTCACCCGCTACGGCCGGGCCGACACCACGTTCAGCTTCGCCGGCAAGCGCGAAGGCGTCCCCACCGACCTGGAGCTGGGCACCCTGCGGGCCCGGGCGGCGGCGCTGCTCACCCTCGCCCTGCCCGGCGCGGTCTACGTCTACCAGGGCGAGGAGCTGGGCCTGTGGGAGGTCGAGGACATCCCGCCCGCGCTGCGCCAGGACCCGATGTGGGAGCGCTCGGGTCACGGCCGGGACGGCTGCCGGGTCCCGCTGCCCTGGGCCGGCGACGCACCGCCGTTCGGGTTCAGCCCGGACGGCGCGACCCGGACGCCCTGGCTGCCCCAGCCGGCGGAGTGGAAGGACCGGACCGTCCGGGCGCAGACCGACGACCCGCACTCGATGCTGGAGCTGTACCGGGCGGCGATCGGCGTGCGGCGTACCGAGGCGGACCTCGGTGACGGGACGCTGCGCTGGCTGCCGGCCCCCGACGGGGTGCTCGCCTTCGCCCGCGGTCCCGCCTTCGCCTGCCTGGTGAACCTCGGCGCGACCCCGGTGCCGCTGCCCCCGCACGAGGCGCGACTGCTCGCCAGCGCGCCGCTGGACGACGACCTGCTGCCGCCGGACACCGCCGTCTGGCTGCGTACCCCGGAACGGCCGGCCGCCCCCGGCGCCGCGCCGGCCGCCTGAGCTGTCCCGGCGCCGGCCGGTCCGTCCCGACCGGCCGGCGCCACCCCCACCGGCCGGTCCGTCCCGACCCGCCGCCACGTCGCCGGCCCCCCTCGCCGGCGCGACCGAACGGAGGTACCGCAGAGCCCAACGCCCGCACCACGGGGGACCCGGCCCGCCCGACGAAACGGAGAGCACCGCTCATGGCCCACCACACCATCGGCACCCCCGCTCCACCCCCGGGACGATCCGCCCGCTCCCTGCTGGCCGCGATCGTCGGCACCACGCTCGTGGCGGCGTGCGTCAGCGCCGTCGCGGTTTCCACCGCCACCCCGGCGCACGCCGCCGGGCTGTCCCCGTTCGACATCGCCGGCCGCGGCGCCACCGTGCCGTTCGTCGAGCACGAGGCCGAGCGGGCCACCCACAACGGTACGAAGATCGGCCCGACCCGCTACTACGGTCAGTTGCCGTCCGAGGCGTCCGGCCGGGAGGCGGTCACCCTCGACGCCGTCGGGGAGTACGTCGAGTTCACCCTGACCGCCCCGGCCAACGCGGTGACCTTCCGCTACAGCCTCCCGGACAACGCCGCCGGCACCGGCCGGGACGCCAGCCTCGACCTGCGGGCGAACGGCAGCCTGGTGAAGGCGGTGCCGGTCACCTCCCGGTACGGCTGGTTCTACGGCGGATACCCGTTCAACAACAACCCCGGCGACACCAACCCGCACCACTTCTACGACGAGACCCGGACCATGTTTCCGACCACCTACCCGGCCGGCACCAGGATCCGGTTGCAGGTCTCCTCGACCGCCCAGTCCCCGAGCTTCACCCTCGACCTGGCCGACTTCGAGCTGGTCGGCGCGCAGCTCACCAAGCCCGCCGGCGTACTGGACGTGGTCACCGACTTCGGCGCCGACCCGAGCGGCGCGACGGACTCGACGGCGAAGTTCCAGGCCGCCGTGGACGCCGGGAAGGCCCAGGGCCGGGCGGTGTGGATCCCCGCCGGCACCTTCACCCTCTGGGACCACGTGGTCGTCGACGGGGTGACCCTGCGCGGCGCCGGGCCCTGGTACTCGGTGCTCGGCGGCCGGCACCCCACCGACCGCACACGCGCCGCCGGCATCTACGGCAAGTACGTGCCCGGCGGCGGGTACAGCGGGGGGATCCGGCCGCACGAGGCCGGCGGACCCAGCCGCAACGTCACCCTGCGCGACTTCGCCATCATCGGCGACATCGCCGAACGCGTCGACGAGGACCAGGTCAACGCCATCGGCGGCGCGATGAGCAACTCGGTGGTCGACAACGTCTGGATGCAGCACACCAAGGTCGGCGCCTGGATGGACGGCCCGATGGACAACTTCACCATCCGCAACAGCCGGATCCTCGATCAGACCGCCGACGGGGTGAACTTCCACTGGGGCGTCACCAACTCGACGGTGACCAACACTTTCGTCCGCAACACCGGCGACGACGCCCTGGCGATGTGGGCGCAGAACGTGCCGAACGTCGGCAACTCCTTCACCCACAACACCATCGGCGTGACCGTGCTCGCCAACCACCTGGTCACCTACGGCGGCCGGGACATCACCATCGCCGACAACGTCACCGCCGACTCGGTGACCAACGGCGGCGGCATCCACATCGCCAACCGCTATCCCGGCGTGCATGGCGCGACCGCGGTTTCCGGGACGATCACCGTCGCCCGGAACACGTTGATCCGCAACGGCAACTCCGACTACAACTGGAACTTCGGCGTCGGCGCGATCTGGTTCTCCGCGCTGAACGAGCCGATCCAGGGCGCCACCATCCGGGTCACCGACACCGACATCCTGGACAGCTCCTACGCCGCCCTGCACTGGATCGAGGGCCAGACCAGCGGGATCAGCTTCACCAACGTCCGGATCGACGGCGCCGGCACGTACGCGCTCCAGGTGCAGGCGCCGAGCCAGGTGTCGTTCACCGACGTGCGCGCCACCGGCATCGCGCAGAGCAACCCGATGCACAACTGCGTCGGCAGCGGCTTCCAGATCAGCCAGGGCGCCGGCAACTCCGGCTGGTACACCGCCACCCCGTACTGCGGACCGTGGCCGACCCCGCAGTGGGGCAACGGCCCGACCAGCCCGCCCACCGGCACCCCGACCACCCCGCCGCCCACCACCCCGCCCCCGACCACCCCGCCGCCGACGGGCGGCAACCTGGCGCAGGGCCGGCCGGTGACCGCGTCGAGCGTGTCGCAGAACTACGTGGCGGGCAACGCCGTGGACGGCAACGCCGGCAGCTACTGGGAGAGCGCCAACGGGTCGTTCCCGCAGACGCTGTCCGTCGACCTCGGCGCGGCGGTCCACACCGACCGGATCGTGCTGAAGCTGCCCGCGGGCTGGGAGACCCGCACCCAGACGCTCTCGATCGCCGGCTCGACGGACGGCGCGGCGTACGCGACGGTCGTCGGGTCGGCCGGGTACACGTTCAGCCCGGCCACCGGCAACACCGTGTCGATCACCCTGCCGGCCGGCAGCCGGCGCCACCTGCGGCTGAGCTTCACCGGCAACACCGGGTGGCCGGCGGGCCAGGTCGCCGAGTTCGAGGTGTACGGCGGCGGCACGACCCCGCCGCCGACCACCACGCCGCCGCCCACCACCACCCCGCCGCCCTCGGGGAACCTGGCGCTGGGCCGGCCGGTCACCGAGACCAGCCACGCAGACGTGTACGGCGCCGGCAACGCGGTCGACGGCAACCCGGCCACCTACTGGGAGAGCGCCAACAACGCCTTCCCGCAGTCGCTCACCGTCGACCTGGGCGCCGCCCGCTCGGTGTCCCGGGTGGTGCTGAGGCTGCCACCGGCGACGGCCTGGCAGACCCGTACCCAGACCCTCGCGGTCCTCGGCTCCACCGACGGCGGGACGTTCAGCACGCTGAAGCCCTCGGCCGGGTACACCTTCAACCCGGCGACCGGCAACACGGTCACCATCGCCCTCCCCGCCACCACCCAGCGGCACCTGAGGTTGACCTTCACCGGGAACACCGCCTGGCCCGCCGGCCAGGTCTCCGAGTTCGAGGTCCACGCCGCCTGACGGCCCCGTCTCCGGGCCGGTCGGCCGTCCCCGCGACCCGGCCGGCCCGGCAGCTCCACCCCGCCGGGGCATCCCCCGCCCTCCGGCGGGCACCACCACCCCCGAGAGAAGGTGCAGCTCCGCCATGCCCGGAAACAGCACGAGACGACGTACCCCCGGCCGGTGGCTGACCGCCGGCCTGCTGGCCACCGCACTGCTGGTCACCGGCGGGCCCGCCGTGCCCGCCGGCGCGGCCCCGGCCGGCCCCCGCGACGGCGCCCCCCGGGCCGCCGCGCCGGCCCCCGCCACCGCCGCGGCGCTCGCCGGGATCGCCGCCACCATGACCGCCAGCAGCGTCAACCAGGTGTACGGCCCGGCCAACGCCAACGACGGCAACCCGGACACCTACTGGGAGAGCGCCAACAACGCCTTCCCGCAGTGGATCCAGGCCGACCTCGGCGCCACCGTCACCGTGGACCGGCTGGTGCTGAAGCTGCCCCCGGCCGCCGCCTGGCAGACCCGGACCCAGACGCTGTCCGTGCAGGGCAGCACCAACGGCTCGACCTTCACCACCCTGAAGCCGTCCGCCGGCTACACCTTCGACCCGGCCACCGGCAACACGGTGACCGTCCCGCTGACCGCCACCGGCAGCCGCTACGTCCGGCTCACCTTCACGGGCAACACCGGCTGGCCCGCCGGGCAGCTCTCCGAGTTCGAGGTCTACGGCACGGCGACCGGGGACACCCAGGCGCCGACCGCCCCGACCAACCTGGCCTACACCGAACCCACCAGCGGGCAGATCCGGCTGACCTGGACCGCCGCCGCCGACAACGTCGGGGTCACCGGCTACGACGTGTACGCCAACGGGGCGCTGCGCGGCAGCGTCGCCGGCACCGTGCTGACCTTCACCGACAACCAGCCCACCAGCGCCACGGTGAGCTACCACGTGCGGGCCAGGGACGCCGCCGGCAACCAGTCGGCGAACAGCAACACGGTCACCCGCACCGGCAGCGGCGGCAGCAACCTCGCGGTCGGCCGGCCGATCACCGCCTCGTCGTACGTGCACACCTTCGTCGCGACCAACGCCAACGACAACAACCCGGCCACCTACTGGGAGAGCGCCGGCTACCCGGGCACGCTGACCGTGCAGCTCGGGGCGAACGCCGGCGTGAGCGCGGTGGTGCTGAAGCTGAACCCGGACCCGGTGTGGGGCACCCGGACGCAGACCGTGCAGGTGCTCGGCCGGGAGCAGAGCGCCACGTCGTTCACCAACCTGGTCGGCGCCGCCAGCTACACCTTCAACCCGGCGTCCGGCAACACGGTGACCATCCCGGTTTCCGCCACCGCCGCCGACCTGCGGCTGACCTTCACCGCCAACTCCGGCGCCCCCGGCGGGCAGGTGGCCGAGTTCCAGGTGATCGGCGTGCCCGCCCCCAACCCGGACCTGACCGTCACCGCCCTGTCGGCCAGCCCGGCCATCCCGACCGAGGCCGACGCGGTCACCCTCTCCGCCACCGTCCGCAACGCCGGCACGGCCGCGTCCACCGCCACCGCCGTCAACCTCTACCTCGGTGGAGTGCGGGTGGGCAGCGCGCCGGTCGGCGCCCTGGCCGCCGGCGGCTCGGCCACCGTCACGGCGAACATCGGGGCCCGCGCGGCCGGCAGCTACCCGCTGAGCGCCAAGGTCGACGAGGCGAACGCCGTCATCGAGTCCGACGAGACGAACAACAGCTACACCAGCCCGTCGGAGCTGGTGGTGAACCCGGTGGCCAGCTCCGACCTGCTCGCCGCGTCGGTCGTCTGGACCCCGGGCAACCCGGCGGCGGGCGGCGCGGTGGCCTTCTCCGTGACGCTGCGCAACGCGGGCAGCGTCGCCTCGGCCGCCGGCACGCACCCGATCACGCTGACCCTGCTCGACCAGTCGGGCGCGGTGGTCCGCACGCTGACCGGCTCCTACTCCGGGGTTATCAACCCGGGCGCCACCACCGGTCCGGTCGGACTGGGCAACTGGACCGCGGCGAACGGCCGGTACACCGTCCGGGTGGTGGTCGCGGCCGACGCCAACGAACTGCCGGCGAAGCAGCAGAACAACACCAGCGAGCGACCGCTCTTCGTCGGGCGGGGCGCGAACATGCCGTACGACATGTACGAGGCCGAGGACGGCGTGGTCGGCGGCGGCGCGGCCGTCGTCGGACCGAACCGGACCGTCGGCGACCTGGCCGGCGAGGCGTCCGGCCGGCGCGCGGTCACCCTCGACTCGACCGGCAGCTACGTCGAGTTCACCACCCGGGCCAGCACCAACACGCTGGTCACCCGCTTCTCCATCCCGGACGCCCCGGGCGGCGGCGGGATCGACGCGACGTTGAACATCTACGTCAACGGCGCCTTCCACAAGGCCATCGACCTCACCTCCCGGCACGCGTGGTTGTACGGCAACGAGGCCGGCCCGGGCAACTCCCCGGGGGCGGGCGGACCGCGGCACATCTACGACGAGGCCAACGTCATGCTCAACGCCACCGTGCCGGCCGGCAGCCGGATCCGGCTCCAGAAGGACCCGGCCAACACCACCACGTACGCGATCGACTTCATCAACACCGAGCAGGTCGCGCCGATCGCCAACCCGGACCCGGCGCGGTACCTGGTGCCGGCCGGCTTCGGTCACCAGGACGTGCAGAACGCGCTGGACGCCGCCCGGCAGAGCGCGACGGCGCTCGGGGTCTACCTGCCGCCGGGGACGTACGCGACGGCCCAGAAGTTCCAGGTGTACGGCAAGGCCGTCACGGTGCTCGGCGCGGGCCCCTGGTACACCCGGTTCGTCGCGCCCCGCACCCAGGAGAACACCGACGTGGGCTTCCGGGCGGACGCCACCGCCAACGGCTCGACGTTCTCCGGCTTCGCCTACTTCGGCAACTACACCTCCCGCATCGACGGGCCGGGCAAGGTGTTCGACTTCGCCAACGTGGCCGACATGGTGATCGACAACATCTGGGCCGAACACCAGGTCTGCCTCTACTGGGGCGCGAACACCGACCGCACGACGATCCGCAACTCCCGGATCCGCAACACCTTCGCCGACGGCGTGAACATGACCAACGGCAGCACCAACAACCTGGTCAGCAACAACGAGGCGCGGGCGACCGGCGACGACAGCTTCGCGCTCTTCTCGGCGATCGACGCCGGCGGCGCCGACATGAAGGACAACGTCTACGAGAACCTGACATCGCTGCTGACCTGGCGCGCCGCCGGGGTGGCCGTGTACGGCGGGTACGGCAACACGTTCCGCAACATCTACATCGCCGACACGCTGGTCTACTCCGGCATCACGATCAGCTCGCTGGACTTCGGCTACCCGATGAACGGCTTCGGCGCCGACCCGCCCACCCGGTTCGAGAACATCTCCATCGTCCGGGCCGGCGGGCACTTCTGGGGCGCGCAGACCTTCCCGGCGATCTGGGTCTTCTCCGCCTCGAAGGTGTTCCAGGGCATCCGGGTCAGCGACGTCGACATCGTCGACCCGACCTACAGCGGCATCATGTTCCAGACCAACTACGTCGGCGGGCAGCCGCAGTACCCGGTCACCGACACCGTCTTCACCAACGTCTCGATCAGCGGCGCCCGGCGCAGCGGGGATGCCTTCGACGCCAAGTCCGGCTTCGGGATCTGGGTCAACGAGATGCCGGAGGCCGGGCAGGGCCCGGCGGTCGGCTCCGCCACCTTCACCAACCTGCGGCTGAGCAACAACGACCAGGACATCCGCAACACCACGTCCACCTTCACCATCAACCGGAACTGACCGTCGGGAACCGGACGCCGTCGGCGGCTCACCGCCGTCCGGCGGCGTCCTGCGTCGACCGGCGGCCCGGGTCGACGTGGCGGGGGCGGTCCGGCTGTCGCCCGGGTCCGGCCGGGCTCCGCGTCCCCGCCCGGCGGCGCCGCTCGCCCGCGCGGCGCCGGGCCATCGTCAGGCGGGTCCGCTCAGGACGGCACCCGGTGCGGTACCCAGCCGAGGAAGCGGTCGCGCAGGTCGGCGGGGTTGGCCGGCAGGTCGTGGGTGGCCGAGGTCAGGCAGGTGGCGAGGTAGACCCGCAGGTTGGTCGACTGCTGCCGGTACTCGTCGAGCAGGATCTGCCGGCGGCTCGGGCAGGGCCACTCGCGCCCGCAGTCGCGGCACTGCCACGACGGACTCACCGGCTCATGTGGATCGGGCATCGGTCTCCGATCTCCGTGCTGCTGTGAACCATTCTCGGACATTCGGGCCGCCAATCCCACCGCCGATGAGTCCCATTCGCAATACGAGCGGCTGATAACCGGTGACGGACCTGGCTCGTTGCGGCCGGCCCGGCCCGGCCCGGCCCGGCCCGGCCAGCGGCTGCGGGGGCGGCGCGGACTGGCGCAACCGGACCGGGTCGATCCCCTGCACGACGTTGGGCGATACCTCGACTATAGCCACGGATGAGCGACAAAAGCGCAGCTCAGAGGCCTGATGATCTTCAGCTCGCGGGCGCTGTCCGTGCGGCGGGTCGGCGCCCCCCGAGGACTGTCCTCGATCTGACTCCGCAGGGCGCGTTCGGGATGCTTGTTGGTCACCGTCACGGCGGCCGCAGGTGGTCGGCGTGGTCCACCGGGCGCGCCGGCCGACGTCGACGGTGTCCGGCCCGGCCCCGGCGTAGGCTGACCTGCGTGGATCACGAAGACCGGATCGCCCTGTTCCTCGACTACGAGAACCTCGCGCTGGGGGCGCGCGACCACCGCGGCGGCATGGCGTTCGACTTCCGCCCCATCGCGGACGCCCTCGCCGAGCGGGGCCGGGTGGTCGTGCGGCGGGCGTACGCGGACTGGTCGTACTTCGACGAGGACCGTCGGATGCTCACCCGGTCCCACGTCGAGCTCATCGAGATACCGCAGCGCATGGGCGCCTCCCGCAAGAACGCCGCCGACATCAAGATGGCGGTCGACGCGGTGGAGCTGGCCTTCGAGCGCGAGTACATCTCGACGTTCGTGATCTGCACCGGCGACAGCGACTTCACTCCGCTGGTCCACAAGCTCCGCGAGCTCAACAAGCGGGTCATCGGCGTCGGGGTGGAGAAGTCCACCTCCGCGCTGCTGCCGCCGGCCTGCGACGAGTTCCTCTACTACGACCGGCTGGAGGGAGTCGACATCCCGCCGACCCGTGCCCGGCGGGCCCGTCCGGCGCGGGTGCCCAGCCCCGAACCGCAGCAGGTGGAGCAGGAACGACTCGAGCAGGAACCCGAGCCCCAGGCGGTTGTCGAGGAACCGGTCCGCGACGTGGACACCCTCGCGGGGCTGGTGGCCCAGACGGTGGCCGGTCTCCAGGGCAGCTCCGGCGGCGAGGTGACCGCGTCGACGTTGAAGCGCACCCTGCTGCGCAAGGACCCGACCTTCACCGAGTCCGACTACGGGTTCCGCACCTTCGGCGAACTCCTGCGCCACCTCGCCAAGCAGAACGTCGTCGAGCTGGCGGAGGGCCCGGCCAAGGGCGACCCGGAGGTCTCCCTGCCCGAACACGGCGACCGAGAGGAGGCGTTCGGGCTGCTGCGCGCCGTGGTCAAGGACCTGGCCGGCGCCGACGGCGCGGCGGCGCTGTCCGGCCTGAAGAACCAGCTCCGGCGGGCGCGGCCCGACTTCAGCGAGAAGAAGCTCGGCTACCGCAGCTTCCTCCAGTTCTGCAAGGCGGCAGCCACCAGCGGCGTGGTCCAGCTGGAGTGGAACGCCGACGCCGACGACTACCTGCTCACCCCGCAGGCTTCCTGACCCGGCCGCCCACCGCAGGCCAGCTGGCCCACCGCGAGGCCGGCGTATGGGACCTGAACAACGGGCCACTGACGGCCGTACCGTCGGGACGGACCCTCAGCGACGACGAGTGGGTCGACCTGTGAGCCCGCCACGACCAGTACCGGGTGGACCCCGCCGACCGGGGCTGAGGTCCCCACCGCGCCGTCTCACCACCTGCGCGGCGCCTCCCGCGCGTCGTCGCGGATGTGCTGCGCCTCCCCGACGCCCGTGTCGCGGACCGAGGCCACGCCCTGGGCCGCGGTGGACCTGACCTGCTCGGTCGCCTGCTGGACGGGTTCGCGCAGGTTGTCCTGCACGCCGTGCATCACGCCGCTGGCCTGCTGCTTGAACTGGTCCGAGTGTTCCATGGCCTGGTGCTTGGCGCGCTCGGCCAGCTCCCGCTCCTTGCGGCTGGGTGGCAGGAGCGACGAGGCGAGCGCGCCCACGCCGAAGGCGATGAGGCCCGCGGCGAGCGGATTGCCCTCGGCACGTTCCCGCGAGGCGTGGGTGAGGCCGCGCGCCCGCTCGCCGGCGGTGGCGGCGCCCTGCTGCGCCGTACCGGTCAGGTGTTGCGTGGTGTCGGACAGCCGGTGCGTGGTGGCCGAGGCCCGCTGCGTCACGCCGGACGCCTGGTGGCTGGCCACGTCCCGCGCGTGCCTGGCGTTGCCCATGATCGTGTCGACCATCCGGCTGAGCCGGCCACGAGCCCGGTTCACCGGCGCGGCCGCGATCCGACGCGGGTTGACCCGGTCGGTCAACGCGTCGACGTCGCTGCTCAACTCCGCTCTGGCTGCCTCGATGTCGTACCGGATCCGGTCCGGATCGGTGGACATGACGTCTCCCTTCGGTTTCAGCGGCCTCTGACCGCGTCCGGAATCTCGTGCGCGGTCTGCTTGGTACGCGGCACGGCTTTCACCGTGCGTAGCTGCTTGCGCGCCCGGGAGGCGAGCACGGCGCCGATCACCGCCCAGATGATGGCGACGATCAACGCGGCCCAGCCCTGGTCCATGACGTTGGACAGCGCCCACCACAGGGCGTGGGACAGGAACACCAGGGTCAGCAGCGCCGCGATCGCCGCGGCGGCGAACATGGCTGCCACCATGCCGAGGCTGCGTACCTCCTCCCGCACCTCGGCCTTGGCGAGTTCCACCTCCTTGCGCAGGAGGTAGGAGAAGTTGCGGGTGGCGTCGGCGAGCAGCTCACCGATGGAGGCCTGGGCCTTGTCCGAACCCCCGCCCGGGCCCATGGTTGATGCGCTCATGGGCCCACCTCATGGCCCGTCGGACCATGGCGGACCGGCGCGGTCATCCCCGGACTCGCCGGCACGTTCAACGGCGTCTGGGCCGCCGCCGGCGGGCCCTCGCCGGCGAACCTGCCGGTGTCACCGCCACCGCCCTGGCCGTCCTGGCCGCCGGTGAGGGCGCGCCCCAACCGACCGGCGAGCAGTCCGGCGATCGCGGCTCCGGCGAGGAAGGCCCCGGGGTGCCGGCTGGCGTAGTCGCGTACCTCGCGCACCAGGGCGCCGGGTTCGCGCTCGTCCAGCCAGCCCGCGGCCTGCTGCGCGGCGTCCGCGCCCCGGCGGACGACGTCGGCGGCCATGCCGCCCTGGTCGGCGCCGTCGGCCATGGACCGCAGTTGCGTACCCAGCGTGCGCAGGCTGTCGGCGGCCCGCCGCTGCTGCTCCTCGGCCTGCGTCCGGGCCTGCGCCGAGGCTTCGCTGAGCAGGTTGCGGGCCTGCTGGCGGCCCTCCGAGGCGATCTGCCGGCCCTGATCCATCGCCTGCCGGGCGGTGTGCCCGCCGGCCTGCGCGGTCTCCTGGCCCATGCGGCCGGCCTCCTGCCGGAGCTGTCCGACCTTGCCGCCGCGCGATCCGTCACCGGATGCAGGAGGTGATTCCCGACCCGTCGTCATGCGATCTCCCTTCGTCGGGGCCCGCCCTTCGGGCAGGAACGGGAACGCCGGTTACCCGTGGCCGCCCGGTGTACACGCCCGTCCCGTTGCCGGCCCTGCGGGTGTGGGACCGGGAGCTGGCAGGTGCCAGCCGAACGGGTGTAGGTGCGGATTTCACCGCCGACGCCCCTGCGGATTTGGACAATGGACGCATGAGAATGACGATGTTGCAGAAGAGGCGGGCGGCGCGGATGCACCGCCGGAACTGGTGGCCGCTGGCGGCGGTCGTCCTCACCGCCGGAGCGGCCGGTGCCGCGGCGCTGCGGCGGCGCAAGGGCGCCGGTGGCGACTGGGTGGGTTCCGGCGGCGAAGCCACCACCCCGTCCCCGGAGGTCATGACCCCCGCCGGCAGCCGCATGGACACCCCGTTGTCGCCCAAGCGCTGACGCCGGGCGGCCAGCCGTCCGACGGCGTCCCCCCGGCTCAGCGGTGTCGCCACCGGCGCAGCGCGTACAGCGCCGCGCTGGCGGCGAAGAGCGCCGCGCTGACCGCCAGCCAGCGGAGCAGCAGCGGCCGGGGGGTCAGGCCGGTCGCCGCGGTGTACGTGCCGTCGCCGAGGCCGAGGACGCCGGGCAGGTACACGAGCAGGAGCAGCCCGGCGGCGAGCGCGGGCACCCGGACGTGGTTCAGCGCTGACGGGCCGCCCCGCCGGCCCGCTCCGGCCCGCAGCGCCCGGTCGGTCAGCGCGTAGACCGGGAACAGCAGCAGGTCGTGGGCGATCACCGCGCCGAGGAACCAGAGCAGCATCCGCACCGCGGACCCCTCCCCGGCCAGCCGCAGGACGATCCAGCCGGTCACCGTGAAGCAGCCGAGCAGGAGCAGCAAATGCCAGGGCGCGGCGCCGTAGGCCCGCCGGAACCTAGCCATCGGCGCGCCCCTCGAAGGCGATCTCCCGGACCCACTTGGTGCAGTGCACGCCCGGCAGCGCCGGCACGATGACCCGCGCCGGATAGCCGTGGTCGGGGGAGAGGTCCACCCCGTTGACCCGCAGGGCGAGCAGCGAGTCGGGGTCGCGGACCTGGTTGGCCTGCAACCGGGCCTGGCGGAACAGGCCGGCCCGCTCCAGTGACCGGACCGACGCCGTGGCCGCCTCCGGCGCACCGACCAGCGCGGCGAGGTCGCGCAGCCGCACCCCGGTCCAGGTCTGCGCCGTCGACCAGCCCTCCACGCAGGCGATCGGCAGGTCCGCCGTGTGCTGTGCCATCGCGAGCAGGCGGTCCCGGTCCAGCTCGACGCTGCGCCCGCCGCCGCGTACGGTCAGTCGCCAGCCCGCCCCGGTGTCGGCGGGCTGGATGCCGGCCGCCGCGGCGCTGCGGTTGACCGGGAATCCGTTCGGCCCGTCGCCGGGCTGCCGACCCCGGGGCAGCAGCAGCGCGGTGCGGCGCAGCACCCCGTCCAGGCTCTGCCCGACGGTCAGGGCGGCCAGCAGCAGCGCGCCGCCGCCGGCCAGGGCCAGCACCCCGCGTCGGCTCATCGTCGCCGGACCGGGCCGCCGGGACACCAGGCCGTCCGGATCCGCCGGCTCCGGTCCGGTCCGCGCCACCGGGGTACGCGCGAAGCCCGGCCCGCGCAGCGCCGTGACCATCCGGGGCAGCTTGATCGCCACGTGGGTGACCAGGGCGGCGGTGAAGACCCAGGCGCCGTACCAGTGCGCGGTGTAGAAGTCGAACCCGAACAGGTACGCGTACTGGATGTTCAGCAGGCCGGTGGCCGTCTCGAAGAGGATCCCGCCGACCAGCAGCAGCAGCGACAGCCGTTCCAGCACCTGGGCCACCGAGCGGGCCGGCGGCCAGTCGAAGAGCTTCGGCACCACCGACCAGAGCTTGCCCAGCACCACCGGGACCAGCACGATGCCGAGCGTCACGTGCAGGCCCTGGGTGAGCCGGAACAGCCAGGCCGGCCGGGTGGGCCAGTCGAAGACGGGCGGGTGCAGCCAGCCCACGTCGCGGGGAAACGCCTGGCCGAGCCGGGGGCCGTAGGCGATCCAGTCCAGCAGACCGGTGACGATCACCAGCGGCAGGGCGGCGAGCAGGACCGCCCCGAACACCGACGTCAACCACGGGCCGCGGACCGGGCTGCGCCAGGCGGCTGCGGTGGCGTCGACGCCGGGCGGGCGGTGCCGGTCCAGCGCCCGCCACAGTCGCGCCGGGTAGGCGTACCCGTGGGTGTCGGTCGCGGACGTCCCGGCGGCGGCTCGCGGCCCGGACCGGTCGGCCGCCCGGCGCGGCCCGCCGCGCCCCGGCGTCCGGTCGCCGGGCGGTGGCGGCGGGTCGGCGGGCACGGGACCTCCTGCGGGCGGGACTGCTCGGGCACGGTGGCCCTCGTGCTGGACGCTAGACGGCGGCCCCGCCCGGCGGCCCGCTTTGTCGCATTACCGGTCCCTTACGGAGTGCTGACGTCCGGCCCGAACCGGCCCGCGGGGCCGCCGCGCTGACCTAGCGTGACGGGAATGCGGGTACTGGTCACCGGCGCGGCCGGCTTCATCGGATCGCAGGTCGCGGACCTGCTCGTCGCCGAGGGGCATCAGGTGGTGTGCCTGGACGCGTTGCTGCCGCAGGCGCACGGCGGCGCGCTCCCGGAGTGGTCGCGCCGGCACGACCCGGTGGTCGGCGACGTGCGGGACCCGGGGCTGCTGGACGACCTGCTGGCCGACGTGGACGCGGTGTGCCACCAGGCGGCGATGGTCGGGCACGGGTTGGACCCGTCCGACGCCCCCGACTACGCCAGCCACAACGACTACGGCACGGCGGTGCTGCTCGCCGCGATGCACCGGGCCGGCGTGTCCCGGCTGGTGCTGGCCAGCTCGATGGTGGTCTACGGCGAGGGGCGCTACGGCTGCGCCCGGCACGGCCTCGTCCGGCCCGCTCCGCGCCGCGCCGCCGACCTGGCCGCCGGCCGGTACGACCCCACCTGCCCGGAGTGCGGTGGCACCCTCGCCGCCCTGCTGGTGCCCGAGGACGCCCCGCTGGAGCCGCGCAGCACGTACGCGGCCAGCAAGCTGGCGCAGGAGCACCTGGCCGCCGCCTGGGCCCGGCAGACCGGGGGCGGGGTGTGGGCGCTGCGCTACCACAACGTCTACGGTCCCCGGATGCCCCGCGACACCCCGTACGCCGGGGTCGCCTCGATCTTCCGCTCGGCGCTGGCGGACGGCCGGCCGCCCCGGGTCTACGAGGACGGCCGGCAGCGCCGCGACTTCGTGCACGTCACCGACGTGGCGCGGGCGAACCTGCTGGCGCTGACCGCACCCGCCCCGGACGGTCTGGTGCCGCTCAACGTCTGCTCCGGCGAGCCGCACACCGTCGGCGACCTCGCCGCCGCGCTGGCCGCCGCGATGGACGGGCCGACCCCGGTGGTGGTCGGCGGCGCCCGCGCCGCGGACGTACGGCACGTGGTCGCCGACCCGGGCCGCGCGCGCGAGCTGCTCGGCTTCACCGCCCGGGTCCGCTTCCTCGACGGGGTGACCGCCTTCGCCACCGACCCCCTCCGCGCCCCAGCCGCCGTACCGGCCTGACCCCCGCCCCGCCCCCCGCCCCGCCGCCCCACGCCGACCCGCGCCGTGAGCGCGCACTTTCTCGGAAAGAGTGGCCTCAGACGACCGAATGGGCCCTCTTTCTCGGAAATTGCGGCCGCCCGTCGACCACGCCGCCCGCCCTTCGTGCGCGCACTTTCTCTGAATCAGGGGCCTCGGGTGGCGGAATGGGGCCTCTTTCTCGGAAAGTGCGAGCCAGGCGAGCGGGTGTCGGGGGAGGGCGGTCGGTCAGGAGACGGTGGAGAGGAGGTGGTTGACGGTCAGGGCGGTGAGTGCCTGGGCGGCGAGCCACCAGCGGCGGGCCGGGGCGGGCAGGTGCGCGGCGGCGACCAGCAGCCAGACCGCGAACGGCAGCCAGATCCGTTCCACCTCGGCCTTGCTCATCCCGGACAGGTCGGCGCCGATCACCGCCAGCGCGGCGGCGGCGGGCAGCAGCACGGTCGGCCCGAGCAGCCGCACCCGGGAGGCCAGCCGGACCCGGTACGCCAGCCGCACCCGGGACGCCGGCGCGACCGGTCGGCGGTGCGCGAGGAGGCCGCCCACCAGCCGGCCCGCGACCGGGCCCGGAGCCCCGAGCGTCGCGGCGGATGCCGTCGGCTCCGCCGCACCGGCTCGCGCCGTGCCGCGCCAGTCCGCCCGGGCCGCCAGCAGCGTGCGGCGCAGCGCCGGCCCGACCACCGGCCCGGCCGAGAGCAGCAGCGCCGCCAGGTTGGCCCACACCCAGTACCCGTACGGGCGGTCGGCCGCCCAGCCCTGGTAGTAGCGCTCGACCACCCGGTCGTACCCCTGCCACCAGTGGAAGCCGGCGAGGGTGAACGCCAGCACCACGGCGCTCACCCCGGCCGCCCCGGCCAGCAGCGCCCCGCGCCGACCCGAGGGCCGCAACGCCAGCACGGCCAGGGCCAGCGGCCCGACCAGCACGAAGCCGTACGACAGGTGCAGCGCGACGCCGAGCAGCAGCCCGCCGGCCAGCGCGGTCGCGGGTCCGCGTACCGCCAGCAGGGCCAGGCCGGCGGCGACCACGCCGGTGAAGACCCCGTCGGCGGAGGCGCCCACCCAGACCGCCCCGGGCAGCAGCACCAGGAACGGCAGCACCGCCCGGGCCGCCTCGCCGGCGCCCAGCGCCCGCAGCGCCAGCGGTACGGACACCACGATGCTCGTCCCGACCAGGACGCAGGCCAGCGCCGCCGCCGTCCCGCCGCCCAGGCCGACCCGGTCCAGGCCGACGAAGAACAGCAGCGCGCCCGGCGGGTGGCCGGCGGTGTGGGTGGACCACGAGTCCGGCTGGAAGTCGAGGATCCGGTCGGTGAAGCCGGCCAGCATCCGCCCCACGTCGGTCACCCCGGGCACCTCGTGCAGGTACTCCGCCTGCGGGGTGAGCCGCCGGGTCAGCCCCGCCGACCAGCCGTCCACCAACGCCAGGGCCAGCGTCCACGCCACCGCCGTCAGGTAGCCGGCGCCGAGCAGCGGGCCCCACCGGGCGGTCCGGGCCCAGCGCAGCCCGGGGCCGAGCACGACGCCGGCGACCAGCAGCGCCGCCGGCGTGCCCCAGCCCAGGTGCGGCCGCCAGGTGGCGTAGAGCGGCGCGGCGTCGGCGTGCAGACCCACTCCCCGGTGGTTCAGCACCGCGCCGACGGCCACCGCGCCGGCCAGCAGCGTCGCCTCGACCGCCAGCACGACGACATCGCCCCGGTCGCGGGCCGGGGTACGGTCGGCGGCGGGCGAGCGGGGGAGCGTGGCACCGGGTCTCATCTCGACCGGACGGTACGCACCTGCGCGCCGGCTCGTCAGCCGAACCACCGGTACGTCACCGGACGGTAAGAAATGCCTGCTCGGTAAGCGTTCCGTAAGGCCGAACGCGGCTCGGGCGGCCCCGGGCGGCCCTAGCGTCGGCGGTATGCAGACGCAGATCGACGTGGTGCTGCCGTGCCTGGACGAGGCCGCCGCCCTGCCCGGCGTGCTGACCGCGCTGCCGCCCGGCTACCGGGCGATCGTGGTGGACAACGGCTCCCGGGACGGCTCGCCCGAGGTGGCCGCCCGGTACGGCGCCCGGGTGGTGCACGAGCCCCGCCGGGGGTACGGCGCGGCCGTGCACGCCGGGATCGAGGCCGCCGGGACGGAGCTGGTCTGCGTCCTCGACGCCGACGGTTCCTTCGCCCCTCGGGAGCTGCCCGCCCTGGTCGCGCCGGTCGCCGAGGGGATCGCCGACCTGGCCGTCGGCCGCCGCCGCCCGGTCCGCGTCGGGGTGTGGCCCTGGCACGCCCGCGCCGGCACCGCGCTGGTCGCCGCGCTGCTGCGGCACCGGGGCGTGCCGCTGCGCGACCTGAGCCCGATCCGGGTGGCCCGGCGCGAGGCGCTGCTGGGTCTCGGCGTCACCGACCGGGCCTTCGGCTACCCGCTGGAGCTGCTGATCCGGGCCGCCGCGGCGGGCTGGCGGATCCACGAACTCGACGTCGCCTACGCCCCCCGCGCCGTCGGTACCCGCTCCAAGGTCTCCGGCTCGGTCCGCGGCACCCTGCGCGCCACCCGCGACTTCGCCGCCGTGCTGCGCAGCGTGGACGGTCCCCGGTGACCGTGCTGCTGGTGGTCGCCAAGGCGCCCGTGCCCGGCGCGGTGAAGACCCGGCTCTGCCCGCCCGCCACCGGCCTGCAGGCCGCCCGGGTGGCCGCCGCCGCGCTGCGGGACACCCTGGACGCCGTCCGGGAGACCCCCGGGGTGACGCCGGTGCTGGCGTTGGCCGGATGCCTCGCCGACGCCGAGGACGCCGCTGCGCTGACCGCCGCCGTCACCGGCTGGCCGGTCCTGCCGCAGCGGGGCGCGGACTTCGCCGCCCGGCTGGTGCACGCCCACGCCGACGTCGCCGACGCCTTCCCGGGCCGTCCGGTGCTCCAGATCGGCATGGACACCCCGCAGCTGACCCCGGCGCGGCTGGCCGCCGCCGTACGCCGGCTGGCCGACGCCGACGCGGTGCTGGGGCGCGCCGCCGACGGCGGCTGGTGGGCGCTGGGGCTGCGCGACCCCCGGCAGTCGGTGGCCCTGCGTGCGGTGCGGATGTCGACCCCGGACACCGGCCGCTCGACCTGGTCGGCGCTGGCCGAGCGGGGGCTGCGTACCGTGCCGCTGCCGGTGCTGCGGGACGTCGACGACTGGTCGGACGCCCGGGCGGTGGCCGCCGCGGCCCCGGGTGGTCGGTTCGCCCGGCAGGTCGCCGCGGTACGTCGGGCCATGGTGGTGCGGGCGTGACCGCGCCGGCCGTGGACGGCTTCGCCGCCGCCCTGCGCGACCGGGGCGTGGACGCGCACTGGCTGGTGCCCGCCGACGGGCTGCGCCGCCGGCTGCCGGTGGACCGGTGGCACCGCCCGGCCGACCGGGCGGACACGGCGGTGCTCGCCCGCTGCGCCGGCCCGACCCTGGACCTGGGCTGCGGACCGGGCCGGGTGACCCTGGCCCTGACCCGGTCCGGGCTGACCACCGTCGGGGTGGACGTGTCGGCCCGGGCGGTGGCGCTGACCCGGTCCCGGGGTGCGGTGGCCGTGCAGGCCGACCTGTTCGGCCCGCTGCCGGCGGAGGGGCGCTGGGCGCACGCGGTGCTGCTGGACGGGAACGTCGGCATCGGCGGCGACCCGGCGGCCCTGCTGCGCCGGTGCCGGGCGCTGCTGCGGCCGGCCGGCACGGTGCTGGTGGAGCTGGAGCCGCCCGGGTCCGGTGCCTGGCAGGGTCAGGTCCACGTGCTGACCGGCCGGCGTCGGGGGCCGAGCTTCCGCTGGGCCTGGCTGGACACCACCGCGGTGGTGGGCCCGGCGGCGGCGGCCGGGCTGGCGGTCGGCGAGGTGTTCCGGGCCGGCTGCCGCTGGTTCGCCGAGCTGACCCGCCCCTGACCGCCCGGCCCGCGCCGCCCGCCGGTCCGGACGGCTGGGCATCCTGACCGTCGGCCGGGACGGGTGGGTCAGCCGTCGGCCAGCGGCAGCCGGACGACGAACCGGCACCCGCCGGCGACGTTGCGCACGTCGACCCGGCCGCCGTGCGCCTCGACCAGCCCGCGCACGATCGCCAGGCCCAGCCCGCCGGAGCCCTCGGCGCCGCCGTTGCCCGGCCGGGGCGTGCGGGCCGGCTCGCCCCGGAAGGCCACGTCGAAGAGCCGGGGCAGGTCGTCCTCGGGGATGCCGCCGCAGGTGTCCGCCACGGCCAGCCAGGCGGCGTCGCCGTCGCGGCCCGCATCGACCCGCACGGTGCCGTCGTCCGGGGTGTAACGCACCGCGTTGAGCAGCAGGTTCCCCACCACCCGGGCCAGCTCCGGCTCGCTCGCGGTCACCGTCGGCCAGCCCGACTCGGCGGCGACCAGCCGGATCCGGCGGGCGGCGGCCAGCGGCGCGGTGCCGGCCAGGGCGTCGGAGACCACGTCACCCAGCGGCACGGCGGACAGCGACAGCCGCAACGCCCCGGCGTTGATCCGGGACAGTTCGAACAGGTCGTCGACGAGGCGGGTCATCCGGTCGGTCTCCACCCGGATCCGGCGGTGGTACTCGCGCACCGTCTCCGGATCGGCGACCACCCCGTCCTCCAGCGCCTCGGCCATCGCCCGCAGCCCGGCCAGCGGCGTGCGCAGGTCGTGCGAGACCCAGGCGACCAGGTCGCGGCGGCCCTTCTCGATCCGCCGCTCCCGCTCCCGCGCCTGGTCTGCCCAGACCGCCGCCGCGGCGAGCCGCCGGCCGAAGAGCCAGCCGACGGCGAGGCTGACCACCGCCGCCGCGGAGACGGTGATCAGCACCACCTCCAGGTCGTGCGGGGAGAGGAACATCGCCTCGGCGATCACCGCGACGCCGGCGACCACCGCGCTCACCGTCATCGCCAGCAGCACGGAGATGTGCACCGTGATGGACCGGCCGCGCAGCAGCCGCAGCGCTCCCGCGCCGAGCAGCCCGACGCAGCAGGCCGCGGCGAGCGCCGCCCCGAAGATCAGCGCGAGGTCAGCCATCGATCGGCTCGTACCGGTAGCCGACGCCCCACACCGTGACGATCCGGCGCGGGTCGGCCGGGTCGGCCTCGATCTTCTCCCGCAGCCGGCGCACGTGGACGGTGACGGTGGACTGGTCGCCGAAGCTCCAGCCCCAGACCCGCTCCAGCAGCTCGGCCCGGCGGAACGCCCGCGCCGGGTGCCGCATCAGGTGGGCCAGCAGGTCGAACTCGCGCAGCGTGAGGGCCAGCTCCCGACCGTGCAGCCGGGCCACCCGGGGGCCGGTCTCGACGGTGAGGCCGCCGTCGGTCAGCACCTCCGCCGCCGCGGCGGCCGGCTCGCCGCCGGCCCGGCGCAGCACCGACCGCACCCGCAGCACCAGCTCGCGCGGGGAGAAGGGCTTGCTCAGGTAGTCGTCCGCGCCCAGTTGCAGGCCGAGGATCCGGTCGGCCTCGTCGCCGCGCGCGGTCAACATCACGATGGGTACGCCGTCCGGCCGCTCCCGCAGCCGCCGGCAGACCTCCAGCCCGTCGACCTTGGGCAGCATCACGTCGAGCACGACCAGCTGCGGCGGTGCCGCGGCGACGGCGGCCAGCGCGGCGGCGCCGTCGGAGACGTGGTCCACCTGGTAGCCGGCGTGTTCCAGGTAGCGGCAGACCACGTCGCTGACCGTCCGGTCGTCGTCGACGACCAGCACCCGTTGCGGCACGCGTACCTCCCCCTCGTGCCGGTCAGCGTAGCCGTGGGCCGGGCCGGCGCCGGGGCGCGGAAACCTTGCGATGTCCTTACGAAACGACGCGGGCCGGCGGCGGGGTCAGCCGGCGCGGGTGTCCGTCCGGGTGGCGTGTTCGGCCATCGCGTCGACCAGGTCCGCCCGGGCCCGCGCCACCCGCGACCGGATGGTGCCGACGGGACAGTCGCAGACCTGCGCCGCCTCGGCGTACGACAGGCCGAGGAGCTGGGTGGCGACGAAGGCCTCGCGCCGCTCGGCCGGCAGTTGCCGCAGCAGGGCGTCCAGCACCACGACGTTCTCGAACCGGCCCGCCGCCGGCGGGTCGTACCCGTCGATGCTGGTGGCCGGTGGGCGGGCCCGTCGGGAGCGGAGATGGTCGGCGGCGACCCGGCGGGCGATGCCGAACAGCCAGGTCCGCGCCGAGGACCGGGCGGCGAACCGGGGCAGCGCGCGCATCGCCCGCAGGTACGTCTCCTGCACCAGGTCGTCGGTCTCCGCGTCAGCCAGCAGGTGGTGCAGGAATCGCCAGGTCGGGCCCTGGGTGGCCCGGACGAACGCGGCCAGCGCCAGCGGATCGCCCCGCCCGGCGGCCAGCGCCCACGCGGTCACCTGCTCGTCGCCCTCGTCCACCACAGCCGCTCCCTCGTCCGCCACGCCCCACCTCCTACGACGAAGCGTAGTAGGTCGGTTCTCCGGGTCGGCCGGTGGTACGGACGAACGGGCCCGCCGGTTCACCGGGTCAAGCGTCCGGGCAGCGTTCCGACAGGGCGTACCGGACCAGCACCACGTCACCGATCTGCCGGGCCTCGACCACCCGGGCCCGCCGGCCGGGGTGCCACGGGAACGGGCCGTCGCGGACGAAGCGGGGCGCCCGGGGGTCGCCGACGAAGAACGGGGCGACCACCAGGTGCAGCTCGTCGGCGAGCCCGGCGGTGAGGAACTGGGCGTGCACCGACCCGCCGCCCTCCACCATCAGCCGGTCCACCCCGCGCCCGGCCAGGTCGGCCAGCGCCCGGGCCGGGTCCAGCGGGTCGCCGGCGTCCACCACGGTGGCCAGCCCGTCCAGCACCTCGCTGGTCTTCGCCACCGCCGGCGAGGCGCAGTACACGATCCGGTCCGCGTCGCCGACGGTGAAGAACCGGGCGCTCGGGTCGAGGTCGCCCCGCCCGGTCAGCGTCACCTTCACCGGCGACGGCGGCAGCCCGCGGTCCACCCGCTCCCGGCGCAGCCGCTCCGAGCGGATCACCAGCCGCGGGTCGTCGCGGCGGACGGTGCCGGCGCCGACCAGGATCGCCTCGCAGCCGGCCCGGACGGCGTCGACCCGGGCCAGGTCGTCGGCGTTGGACAGCAGCAGCCGCTGTCCGGTGGCGTCGTCGATGTACCCGTCGATCGAGGTGGCGCAGCTCAGCAGCACGTACGGCCGCCGGCCCGCCGGCACGGTGCCCATCTCAGGTCAGCGACGGCGAGTCGGCGGTGCGGGCCGCCGCCCGGCTCGCCTTCGCCGCCAGGTAGTCGGCGTTGGCGGGGGAGAGGTAGACCCCGGTGGGGACCACCTCCGTCACCGCCACGCCGAGCCGGTCGAGCTGCTCGGCCTTCTCCGGGTTGTTGCTCAGCAGCGTCAGCCGCCGCACCCCCAGCACCGCCAGCATCTGCGCGGCCGCCCGGTAGTCGCGTTCGTCCTCGCCGTGCCCGAGCGCCACGTTCGCCTCGTAGGTGTCCAGGCCGGCGTCCTGCAACGCGTAGGCGTCCAGCTTCGGGTACAGGCCGATGCCGCGCCCCTCCTGCCGCAGGTAGAGCAGGAACCCGCCGGCATCGGCGATGCGCTCCACCGCCTCGCGCAGCTGCGGACCGCAGTCGCAGCGCTGGCTGCCGAAGACGTCCCCGGTCAGGCACTCGCTGTGCGGCCGGACCAGGGGCGCCGGCCCGGAAGGCGACCGCCGCAGCGCGCCCGCCCAGTCGCCGAGCCCGAACGCCAGGTGCTCCCGCCCGTCCACCAGCCCGTCGAAGGTGAAGACCCGGGCCGTGGTGGCGTACCCGTCGGGCAGGCGGAGGGGGACCGTGACCTGTGTGCGGACCGTGGCGACCGGAAGTGCTCCGTACATGTATCTCCTCCGTCAGGCGCCGCCGGCCAACCCGGCAGCGGGTACCGCGGCAGAACCGCCCTGGCCCACCGTACGAGGTGTGTGCCGGTACGAAAACCGGACCGGAAGTCGGCCCAGCAGCAGCACGGCTGCGCCGGGCAGGGCGGCGACGACCACCAGCGCCCCGTACACCAGCGCGGTGGACACCCCCTGGGCGGCGCCCAGCCCGGCGGCCCCGAACGCCCAGGCGGCCACCCCCTCGCGTGGGCCGAACCCGGCCACGTTCGCCGGCAGCCCCATCGCCAGCAGCGCCAGCAGGGTCAGCGGCAGCAGTTGCGCCAGCGGGGCGGTCGCGCCCGCGACCCGGGCCGCCACCAGGAAGGTGCCCAGGTGGCCGAGGACCGCCACCGCCGAGGCGAGCAGCACGCCCGGCCCGGTCCGGCGGGTCAGCAGGCCGGCGCGGACGTCGGCGGCGGCGGCGCGCAGCGCGCGGGCCCGCCGCGACGGGCCGGAGCGGGGCAGCGTCCGGGCCAGCAGCACCACGCCCAGGGCGATCGCCAGGGTCAGCGCGGTGGCCTCCGGCAGCCAGGGCCGCACCGGCGACGGCAGCGCCAGCAGCAGCGCCGCGGCGAGCGTGACCTGGACGACCTGACCGGCGCTGCGTTCCCAGACCACCGCCCGCACGGCCCGGCCCAGGTCGCCGGCCTCCCGGCCGTGCCGGACCGCCCGGTGCACGTCGCCGAGCACCCCGCCGGGCAGGGTGGCGTTGAGGAAGACCGCCCGGTAGCAGTCCGCCACGGCGGTGCCCAGTGGGAGCCGGACGCCGAGCCCCCCGGCGACCAGCCGCCATCGCCAGGCGCAGCAGACGGTGCTGAGCGCGCCGAGCAGCAGCGCCGCGACCACCGCCGGGGTGTCGATGCGGCGCAGCGCGGCCAGCGCCGGGCCGGTGCCCAGCCACCACAGCAGCGCCGCCACCAGCGCCACGCCGCCGAGGTTGCTCACCCAGGCCCACGTCGGACGGACCGGGGTGCCGGGGGTGTCGTGGGCAGCCTGTGGCACGCGGGGCCTCCTGTCGAAGATCTCTCCCTGCTCCACGTACCGGCCGGCAGTCGGGTTCATTCCACCCCGGCGAGCAGGTCGTCGTGGCCCACCGTGACGGTCAGCCGGCCCGCCGCCGCCTCGGCCAGCCGGCGGCGCGCGTACCCGGTGATCCGGGCGGCCAGCTCGGGGCGCTGCTCGACGGCGGCGTCGCACCAGCCGGTGAACCACTCGGCGATCAGCGCGTCCTGCCCGGCGCCCAGCCGCCACGGGCTGGACCGGACGGTCACGGGAACCCCGTGCCGCCGGAACGCGGCGACGGTGGCCGCGGCGGCGTCCGGCCCGAGCAGCCGCCGGCCGTCGACGGTACGGCGTTGGTGCGCGTCGAACGCGGCGGCGACCGCCGCGTCCAGTTCGTCCGGCGGGTCGAGCCGCACCCGGCCGATGACGGAGAGCGTGAACAGGGTCGGGCGGCCCGCCCCGACGCAGGCCGTCACGATCGCCTCGATCTCCTCGGCGGTCAGCATGTCCAGCAACGCCGAGGCGGTGACCAGGTCGGCGCCGGCCAGGTCGGCGGCGGTGAGCCGGGTGATGTCCGTGCGCCGCGTCTCGACGCGCACCGGGCTGCCGTCGGCGGCGCGCGGCGGGGCGGCGCGGGCCCGGTCGAGCAGGCCGAGGTCCCGGTCGTAGAGGACCCAGTGCTGCGGGCCGGGCAGCCGGGGGGCCAGCCACCGTGCCATGGAGCCGGTGCCACTGCCCAGGTCGTGCACCACCAGGGGCCGGCCGGCGGCCAGCCGGGCGCGGACCCGGTCCACCAGGTCGTCGGCGCGGGCGGCGGCGTCGGCGGGCTCGCGCAGCGCGAGCCAGTCGGCGAAGGGATCGGTGCCGTGCGTGGTCATACCCTCACTCCGTTCAGGACATGGGCGATCGCGGCGGCGGTGTCCGGCCAGCCGGCGAGGCCGTCCCGGCGGGCCAGGGCCGCCTGCCGCAGCTGGTGCCGCAGCGGCGCCCCGGTGAGCCAGCGCCGCAGCGCGCCGGCCAGCGCGGCCGGGTCGTCGGCGGGTACCAGCAGGCCGGGCGGCTCGCCGTCCGGGGCCCGGCCCAGCGCCTCGGGCACCCCGCCCACCCGGGTCGCGAGCACCGGCAGGCCGCGGGCCAGGGCCTCGGTGACCACCATCCCGTACGTCTCGGCGTGCGAGGCGAGCACCAGCAGGTCGGCGGCGGCGTACGCGGCGTCGAGGTCGGACCCGGTGCGCGGCCCGGCCAGCCGGACCCGCCCGGCCAGTCCCCGCTCGTCCACCAGCCGGCGCAGCCCGGCGACGAAGCCGGGATCGCGGGTGAGCGCGCCCACGCAGTCCAGCGTCCAGGGCAGGTCGGCGACCTCGGCCAGGGCGCGGACCAGCACGTCGTGTCCCTTGTGCGCGGTGACCGCCGCGACGCAGAGCAGCGCCGTGCCGGCGCCCGTGCCGGTCGCCGGTGGTGCCGGGTCCACCCCGGGGGTGGCCACGTGCACCCGGTCGGCGGGCAGCGGGTACCGGTCGAGCAGGCGGCGGCGGGTCCACCCGCTGGTGGTGACCACCGCGGCGGCGCAGGCCAGCGCGGCCGCCTCGGTGTGGTCCTCCAGCGGCATGTGCACCAGCACCACCAGCCGCAGCCGCCCGGCGTGCGGGGCCAGCACCTCCGGCACGGCCGAGGCGACCAGCCCGTCGAGCAGCACCACCGTGCCGTCGGGCAGCGTCGCGAGCACCCCGGCCAGGTGGGTCCGGGCCGGCGGGTCGGGGCGCGGCCACCGCCCGGGTACGCCGTGCTCGCGCACCGCCCACCCCCGCTCAACGAGGCCCCGGCAGACCCGGCGGTCGTACGTGTTGCCGCCGCTCGGGGTCGCCGGGTCGTCGATGTCGCCGGGGAGGACGACGTGCACCACGGGCACCGGCTACAGCGACCGCTCGTAGCTGGCCCAGGCGATGTGCGACTCGTGCAGCGTCACCGTGATCCCGGCCAGCTCGCGGGCCCCCGGGCCGAGCCCACCGGCGTGCGCCCGCTCGGCCAGCCGGTCCGCGACCGTGCGGCACAGCACTTCGGTGGTGGTGTTCACCCCGGCGAAGGCCGGCTCGTCGTCGAGGTTGCGGTAGGTCAACTCGGCGAGGATCGCCCGCAGCTCCTCGGTGGCCCGGCCGATGTCCACCACGATGCCGTCCGCGTCCAGCTCGGCGCGGCGGAAGGTCGCGTCCACCACGAACGTCGCCCCGTGCAGCCGCTGCGCCGGCCCGAAGACCTCGCCCCGGAAGCTGTGGGCGACCATCATGTGGTCCCGTACGGTCACGCTGAACACGGCGTCACTCCCCGTCGTAGGTGATGAGGTGGCACAGCGCGGGGAGGCTCCCCGCGGCCAGTCGGTCGAGCACGTCGGGCAGGTCCGCGAAGCGCGACCGGCCGGTGAGCAGCGCGTCGAAGACCGGGTCGGCGAGCAGCTCCAGGGCCAGCGCCATCCGGTCGGCGTAGCTTCGCCGGGCCGCCCGGGCCGGCGAGACCGTGCCGACCTGGCTGCTGCGGATGGTCAACCGGCCGGAGTGGAACGCCCCGCCCAGCGACAACTGCACCGGCCGGTCGCCGTACCAGCTCAGCTCGACCACCGTGCCCTCCGGGGCGAGCAGGTCGATGGCGCGCTGCAACCCCGGGCCGGTCGCGCTGGCGTGCACCACCAGGTCCCGCCCGCCGGCCGCGTCGTCGGGCGAGGCGAACCCGACACCCAGCGCCGCGGCCACCGCCGCCCGCGCCGGGTCGGTGTCCACCAGCTCGACGCGTACCCCGGGGAAGCGGGCGAGCAGCGCCGCGACGGCGCAGCCGACCATGCCGGCGCCCACCACGCTGACCCGGTCGCCGACCAGCGGCGCGGCGTCCCAGAGCGCGTTCACCGCCGTCTCCACCGTGCCGGCCAGCACCGCCCGGGACGCCGGCACGCCGTCGGGCACCGGCGTCACCGCCGAGGCCGGCACGACGTACGCGCTCTGGTGCGGGTGCAGGCAGAAGACGGTACGCCCGCGCAGCCGCGCCGGACCGGCCTCGACCACGCCGATGCTGAGGTAGCCGTACTTGACCGGGGCGGGGAAGTCGCCCTCCTGGAACGGGGCGCGCATCGCCGCGTACTGGTCGGCGGGCACGCCACCGGTGAAGACCAGCGTCTCGGTGCCCCGGCTGACCCCCGAGTACAGCGCGCGTACCAGGACCTCGTCGGGGCCCGGCTCCGGTAGCGTCACCGGGCGGATCTCACCCACGCCGGGGGAGCGGAGCCAGAAGGCGTGGGCGTCGCGGATCACGCGGATGTTCTCCTCATCTGGCCGCCGGACCGAACCGAACGGCCACCCGCTCCGTGTTTCCTGTCGAGGCCGTCGATCATAAACACGGAGGCAGGGTGTCCAAGGTTCGAACCGGTCCGGTGATCGGCCTGACCGCCCAGATCGTCCTGCTCGCCGGGCTGGCCGCGACCGTCGGGCTCGACGCCGCCGGCTGGCTGGCCGGCGTCGCGTACGGTATTGGGTTCTGCGGGGCGCTCGACCGTGGCCTGCGCCGGCGCGGCGCGTACCGGTTGGGCCCGGCGGACCGGGTGACGCTGACCCGGGCGGTGCTCGTCGGCGGGGTGACCGCCCTGGTGGTGGACGCCATCGACGCAGCGGCGCCGCTGGCCGTGCTGGTGCCGATGGCCGCGGCGGCGCTCGCCCTGGACGCCGTCGACGGCTGGGTGGCCAGGCGCACCGGCACCGCCAGCGCCCTCGGCGCCCGCTTCGACATGGAGGTCGACGCCTTCCTCATCCTGGTGCTCAGCATCCACGTGGCGCCGTCCACCGGCGGCTGGGTGCTCGCCATCGGCGCGATGCGGTACGCCTTCGTCGCCGCGAGCTGGGTGCTGCCCTGGATGCGCGGGACGCTGCCGCCGCGGTACTGGCGCAAGGTGGTCGCCGCGGCCCAGGGGGTGCTGCTGCTGGTCGCCACGGCGGAGGTGCTGCCCGCGCCGGCGACCGCCGTCGTGCTGGCGGCCTCGCTGGCGCTGCTGGTCGAGTCGTTCGGCCACGACGTCGGCTGGCTCTGGTGGCACCGCCCGTCCCGGCTCGCCCCGGTCCGCCGGCCCGTCCCGGCGCTCCGGCCGGTGCCGGACACCGTCGCCGAGCGCCCGCTCGCCGCGCACCAGCCCGTCTGAGCCGCATCGATCGCCCGGCCGGACGGCCGGGGACAGCCCACGGAAGGGATCTCGCAGTGTCAGTGCTGTCACGCCTGCGCCGCCGGGCCACGGTGGACGGACCGGCCCGCCCGGTCGACCCGTCCCCGCCGGCCGATCCGACCCCGCAGCCTCGGCGCGACGAGCCCGCCGACCCGGCCCTCGATCAGCCCGCCGAGGCGGCGTCCCCCGAGGCGGCGTCCCCCGAGGCGGCGTCCCCGCCGCATCCGGCTCCCGCCGGGTCGGGGACCCCCGCCGCGGCGTCCGGGCCGCACCCGGCTCACGGCGGGGCAGAGGCCCCCGGTGCGGCGGTACAACCGATGCCCGCCGGGGCGGAGGCAGCCGACACTCCGAGCAGGCCGGAGCCGGACGGGCCCGGGGCGGATGCCGTCGTCGCCGGTGGACGGGGACGGGTGCGTACCGTCGCGGCGCGGGTGACCACCGTGGCGGCCGGCCTGCTCGTGTTCGCCGTGCTGGTGGCGCCGAACCGGCTCGACCAGCTCGGCCCCGCCGCGTTCCTGCGCATCCCGGTCGAGGGGCTGGTCGCCGCCGCACTGCTGCTGGTGCTGCACGGCGTGGCCCGGCGGGCGGTGGCGGTGCTGTGCGGCGTCGCGCTCGGGCTGCTCGCCGTCGTCAAGCTGCTCGACATGGGCATGTCCGCCAGCCTCGCCCGTCCCTTCGACCTGGTCCTCGACTGGGTGCTGCTGGACGACGCGTACGGCTTCGTCCGCGACTCCGTCGGCCGGGCCGGCGCGGTCGGCGCGATCGTGGCGCTCGTCGCCGCGGTCGGCGCGCTGCTGGTGCTGACCACCCGGTCGGTGCTCCGGCTGACCCGGCTGGTGGCCCGACACGACCGCCGGACGGTCCGGGTGCTGGCGGGGTGCGCGGCGGTCTGGGTCGCCGGCGCGACGATCGGCGTGCCGCTCGCCGACTCGGGGACGTCCCGGCTGGTCGGCCAGCATGTCGGCCAGCTGGGTGCCGGGCTGCGGGACCGGGAGGCCTTCGCGGCCGAGGCCGCCGCCGACGCCTTCCGCGACACCTCGGGCGACGAGCTGCTCACCGCCCTGCGCGGCAAGGACGTGATCGTCGCGTTCGTGGAGAGCTACGGCCGGGACGCGGTGCAGGACCCGGAGTTCGCCCCGCAGGTCGGCGCGGTGCTCGACGGCGGTACGCGCCGGCTCGCCGAGCGGGGCTTCCACGCCCGCAGCGGTTTCCTCACCTCACCCACCGCCGGCGGGGGCAGCTGGCTGGCCCACGACACGCTGCTGTCCGGGCTCTGGGTGGACAACCAGCAACGCCACCTCAGCCTGCTGGCCGGCGACCGGCTCACCCTCAACGGCGCGTTCCGGCGGGCCGGCTGGCAGACGGTGGGGGTGATGCCGGCGGCCACCCAGCCCTGGCCGGAGAGGAGCTTCTTCGGCTTCGACCGCTACCACGACGCGGCCGGGCTCGACTACCGCGGCCCGAAGTTCAACTACGCGCCGATGCCCGACCAGTACACGCTGGCCACCTTCCAGCGGCGGGAGCGGGCCACCCCGGGGCATGCGCCGATCATGGCGGAGATCCCGCTGATCTCCAGCCACTCTCCCTGGGCGGCGATCCCCCGGATGCTCGACTGGGACCACGTCGGCGACGGGTCGATCTACCGCCGGCCGACCTCGGTGGCCGTCAACCCGAAGGACGTGGTGGGGCGCAGCGCCACCGAGGTCCGCACCGGCTACCGGCGCTCCATCGAGTACTCGCTGAACAGCCTGATCTCCTACCTGGAGACGTACGGCGACGAGGAGCTGGTGCTGGTCTTCCTCGGCGACCACCAGCCCGCGCCGGTGGTGACCGGCGAGAACGCCGGCCGGGACGTGCCGATCACCATCGTGGCCCACGACCCGGCGGTGCTGGCCCGGGTCGCCGCCTGGGGTTGGGACGAGGGGCTGCGGCCCGGCCCGAGCGCGCCGGTCTGGCGGATGGACACCTTCCGGGACCGGTTCCTGCGCACCTTCGGCCCACAGCCACCGGCCGGGGCGGCGGCCCCGCCGTCGCCCCGGTGACCGGGGCAAGATGTGCCGGCGCCGCTTACAGGGCGAACGCGAGCGGCCACCAGAACCTCCGTCGACGCAGCCGGCCGACGGCGGACTCCGTCCACCTCCGGGCCGTGCCCGCCGTCGGAATTCCTCCGGCCGCACCCGGTCAGGACGCCGGCACCACCCGCGAGGCCGCATCCGGCAGACGTGGACGGCGGGTGGCGGGCACCACCAGCGGCGTACCGGTCTCCGGGTCCTCGACGATCCGGCACGGCAGCCCGAACACCTCCTGGACCAGTTCGGCGGTGACCACCTCGCGCGGGTCGCCCTCGGCGACCACCCGGCCGTCGCGCATGGCGATCAGGTGGGTGGCGTAGCGGGCGGCGTGGTGCAGGTCGTGCAGCACCGCCACCAGCGTCCGGCCCTGCTCCTCGTGCAGCCGGGCGCACAGGTCCAGCACCTCGATCTGGTGGGCGACGTCCAGCCAGGTGGTCGGCTCGTCGAGCAGCAGCAGCGGCGTCTGCTGGGCCAGCGCCATGGCGATCCAGACCCGCTGCCGTTGCCCGCCGGACAGTTCGTCGACCGGCCGGTCGGCCAGTTCGGCGACACCGGTGGCGGCCATCGACTCGGCGACCACCCGTTCGTCCTCCCGGGACCACTGCCGCAGCAGCCCCTGGTGCGGGTACCGGCCGCGGGCGACCAGGTCGGCCACCGTGATGCCGTCCGGCGCCACCGACGACTGCGGCAGCAGGCCGAGGGTACGGGCCACCGCCCGGGACGGCAGCGCGTGGATGTCCCGCCCGTCGAGCAGCACCGTCCCGGCGCGCGGCCGCAGCGTCCGGGCCAGGGCCCGCAGCAGCGTCGACTTGCCGCAGGCGTTCGGCCCGATCACCACGGTGAACGACCTGTCCGGTACGGCCACCGACAGCCCCTCCGCGACGATCCGCCGTTCGTACGCCAGGGTCAGGCCGACCCCGTCCAGGCGCGGGTTTCCCGACACGCGATCTCCTTCAGCTCTGTCCGGCCCGCCGCGCGGCGAGCAACCACACCAGGTACGTCCCGCCGAGCACGCCGGTCACCACGCCCACCGGCAGTTGCTGGCCGGCGAGGGCGCGCTGCGCCACCAGGTCCGCCCCGACCAGCAGCACCGCACCGGTGAGCCCCGAGGCGACCAGGTTCGGGCCCGGCGCCCGGGTGAGCCGGCGGGCCAGGTGCGGGGCGGTGAGCGCCACGAAGGAGACCGGCCCGGCGGCGGCCGCGGCGACGGAGGCGAGCAGCACCGCCGCGCCGAGCAGCACCTGCCGGACCCGGGTCACCGGCACGCCCAGCGCGGTCGCGGTCTCGTCGCCCAGCTCCACGATGGCCATTGCCCGGCCGCCGGCGAGCACCACCGGGGTGAGCGCCGCGAGGACGCCGAGCAGCGGCACCGCCTGCGACCAGCCCCGCCCGTCCAGGCTGCCGGTGAGCCAGAGCACCGCCCGGGCGGCGTCCATCAGCGGCGCCCGGGTGAGCAGCCAGCCGTTGACGCCGGTGAGGATCGCCATCATGCCGATCCCGACCAGCACGAGCCGGTGACCGGCCAGGCCCCGGGCGCCGGCGACGGCCCGGATCACCAGGCCGGTGCAGAACCCGCCGGCCAGCGCCGCGCCGGAGAGCGCGAGGCTGCTGCCGCCGAGCACCACGACGACCAGCCCGCCGGTCGCCGCGCCCTGGGTGATGCCGACCATGTCGGGGCTGCCCAGCGGATTGCGCAGCAGCGTCTGGACCACCGCGCCGGACAGCGCCAGGGCGGCCCCGACGCCCAGCGCGGTGACCAGCCGGGGCAGGCGCAGCTCGCCGACGATGAACTCCTCGGCCGCGGTGCCGCCCCCGGTCAGCGTGCGCAGCACGTCGGCCGGGCTCATCGGGTAGTCGCCGCCGCCGACGGCGAGCACGCCGAGACCGACGGCGAGCAGCACCGCGGTGGCGACGACGACCAGCGATCGGGGACGCCAGCGCAGTGACCGGCCACCGGGGGTGCGCAGCACGGTCATCGGCGGGCCACCAGACGCAGGAAGAGCGGGCCGCCGAGCACGGCGGTGACCAGGCCGACCTGGAGTTCACCGGGGCGGCCCAGCACCCGGCCCAGCACGTCGGCGCCGAGCAGCAGGACGGGCGCGTACAGCGCGCAGGCGGGCAGCAGCCAGCGCAGGTCCGGCCCGGTCAGCACGCGGACCAGGTGCGGCACGAGCAACCCGACGAAGACGATCGGCCCGCAGGCGGCGGTGGCCGCGCCGCAGAGCAGCGTGACCGCCACGATGGCGCCGCCGCGGACCAGGGCCGGCCGGGCGCCGAGCGCCCGCGCGGTGTCGTCGCCCAGGGCCAGCGCGTTCAGCGACCGCGCGCCGGCCAGGGCGACCAGCAGGCCGGCCAGCACGAAGGGCGCCACGGTACGCAGGGTGGCGAACTCGGCGTTGGCCAGCGAGCCGACCGTCCAGAACCGCAGCCGGTCCAGCGAGGCGGAGTCGAGCAGCATGACCGCGCTGACGTAGGAGTAGAGCACCGCGTTGAGGGCCGCCCCGGCCAGCGCGAGACGGTCCGGGGTGGCCCGCCGGCCGCCGCCGACGGCGTACACCCCGACGGTGACGGTGGCGGCGCCGAGCAGGGCGAACCAGATCCAGCCGCCGGTGGTGCCGATGCCGAGCAGGGCGGTGGCGGAGGCGACTGCGGCCGCCGCGCCGGCGTTGATGCCGAGCAGCCCCGGGTCGGCCAGGGGGTTGCGGGTGAGCGTCTGCATCAGCGCCCCGGCCACCCCGAGCGCCGCGCCGGCGAGCAGGCCGAGCAACGTGCGGGGCAGGCGCATCCGGTGCACCACCGCGTGTTCGGGGGAGGCCGCGGAGACCAGGCCGTGCCAGACCTCGGTGGGGGAGAGCGGTCGGGCGCCGACGGCGATGCTCAGCATCGCGACGACGAGCAGGAGCAGCAGCCCGGCGGCGAGCGCCGCGGCCGGGCCGGCCCGGCGGGTGGGTGGTGCCGGCGCCGGGGCGGCGGCGAGCGTGGTGACGGACAGGGTCGGCTCCGGGGGGAAACGGCATGGCACCGATTGACTTCGGGTTAGGTTAGGTTAACCTAACCCCGCCATCGCGGATCATCGCGGTCCGGTCCTGATCGAAAGACGTCATCATGCCTTCATCCATGTCCGCCCGCGGACTCTCCCGCCGGGGCCTGCTCGCCGCTGGCGGCGCCACCCTCGCGACCCTCCTCGTCGGCTGCGGCCAGGCCGACAAGCACGGCTCTACCAGCGCCAAGGGTTCGACCGGCCCCTGGTCGTTCACCGACGACCGCAACCAGAAGGTCGAGCTGGCGAGCACCCCGACCCGGGTCGTCGCCTTCACCGGGGTTGCCGCCGCGCTGGTCGATTTCGGACTCGACTCGCAGATCGTCGGCGTGTTCGGCGAGACCACCCGCAGCGACGGCTCGACCGACCCGCAGGCCGGCGGCCTCGACGTCGACCGGGTCACCGTGCTCGGCAACGTCTGGGGCGAGTTCAACGTCGAGAAGTACGCGGGGCTGCGCCCCGAACTGCTGGTCACCCACATGTACGACCCCGGCGCCCTCTGGTACGTGCCGGACGAGAGCCGCGACAAGATCCTCGCCCTGGCGCCCAGCGCCACCGTCACCACCGCCCGGGTGCCGATGACCCGGCCCATCGAGCGGTACGCGGAACTCGCCCGCTCCCTCGGCGCCGACCTGAGCGCGAAGAAGGTCACCGACGCCAAGGCGCGCTTCGAGGCCGCCGCCGAGTCGGTCCGCCAGGCGGTCAAGGCCAACCCCGGCATCCGCGTGCTCGCCGCCTCCGGCAGCCCCGACCTGTTCTACGTCTCCAACCCGAAGGTCAGCACCGACCTGATGTACTTCGCCGAGCTGGGCGTCGACATCGTGGTGCCGAACAAGCTCGCCACCGGCGACTACTTCGAGAGCCTGAGCTGGGAGAACGCCGGCAAGTTCCCCGCCGACCTGATCCTGCTCGACAACCGGTCCACCGCGTTGCAGCCCAAGGACCTCGCGGCCAAGCCCACCTGGCAGCAGCTGCCCGCCGTCCGCGCCAACCAGGTCACCGGGTGGGACGCGGTGCCCCGGTTCTCGTACGCGGGCGCGGCGCCGCTGCTGGAGAATCTCGCCACCGCCATCCGGTCGGCCAAGCGGGTCGGCTGACGCCGTGACGACCGGCACCGCGACCCCCGTCGCCCTGCGCTACCGCTTCTACCAGGCCCAGGTCCGACACACCCGGCGCATCGGCGCCTCGCTGATCCGGGTCACCCTGACCGGCGAGGAGCTGGCCGCGTTCGCCGGCGGCGGCCGGGACCAGAGCGTCTCGCTCTTCCTGCCCCACCCGGGCCAGCCGGAGCCGGTGGTCCCGCTCGACGCCGGGGACGACTGGTACGCGCGCTGGCGGGCCACCGACCCGGCCGTCCGCGCGGTGATGCGCTCCTACACCATCAGCGGGCAGCGGCCGGGGGCGTCCGAGGTGGACGTCGACTTCGTGCACCACGGCGACAGCGGCCCGGCCACCCGATGGGCGGGCCGGGCCCGGCCGGGGGACCGGATCGTCCTGCTCGGACCCGCCGAGCGGGACAACCGCAGCGTCTGCTTCCGGCCCCCGCCCGGCACCGACCACGTCCTGCTGGCCGCCGACGAGACGGCGCTGCCGGCCGCCGCCGGCATCCTGGCCTGGCTGCCCGCCGGAACCACCGTCCGGGCGTGGATCGAGGTGCCGGCCGCCGCCGACGTGCGGGAACTGCCCACCGTGGCGAACGCGGAGGTGCGTTGGCTGGTCCGGGGCACCACCCCGCCCGGCAGCGGCCTGCTGGTCGAGGCGATCCGCGCCGCCCGGCTCCCGACCGGCGTGGCGTACGCGTGGATCGCCGGCGAGTCCTCGACGGTCCGGGCGGTCCGCCGGCACCTGGTCACCGACCGCGGCCTGGACCGGCGGCGGGTGACCTTCGCCGGCTACTGGCGGCGCGGCGCATCCGAGGAGCAGTTGCGCGCGGAGGCGGACGCCTGACCGGCCTGGCTGTCCTCGGCCGCGGCTGCGGCGCGTGCCGCGGGGCCGGGCGGCGGCTACCCCTCGGTGCGGACGACACCGCTCCCCGGCGTGCGACGGAGGTCCCGCGCCCCACCGGGCCGCATGCCGTCAGTCGTCGAGGACGGCCAGGTCGAGCCGGCGCAGCCGGTCGGGGTCGGAGAGCACGTCGACGGCGACGATCCGGCCGTCGGTGACGGTGAAACCCATCACCGAGATCGGCCGGCCCTGCGCCACGACCACGGCGCCGGCGGCCCCGTTGACCAGCGCCGGCCGCATGAACGGGTAGAGCCGTCCGAAGGTGACCGCCTGCCCGGCGACCGTCGGCGCGCCGGTGAGCACGACGGTGTGGCGGCTGCCCGGGCCGCCGTCGGAGCGCAGCACGACGTCGGGGTGCAGCACGGCGACGAGCGCGTCGAAGTCGCCGTCGCGGGCGGCGGCGAAGAACGCCTCGACGACCGCCCGCTGCCGGGCGAGGTCCGGGTCGGGCACGGGGGCCTGCCCGCGTACCCGCCGCCGGGCGCGGCTGGCCAGTTGCCGGGCCGCGGCCGGGGACCGGTCGACCATCGGGGCGATCTCCTCGAACGGCACGGCGAACATGTCGTGCAGGACGAACGCGAGCCGCTCGGCCGGCGTCAGCGTCTCCAGCACCACCAGCAGCGCGAGCCCGACCGAGTCGGCCAGCACGGCGGCGTGTTCGGGGTCGTTCCCGGGCTCGCGGCTGATCACCGGCTCGGGCAGCCGGATGTCGAGCGGTTCCTCGCGGCGCCGTTCCCGTGAGCGGAGCGCGTTCAGGCAGACCCGGGCCACCACGGTGGTCAGCCAGCCGCCGATGTTCTCCACGGCATGGGTGTCGGCCCGGCTGACCCGTAGCCAGGCGTCCTGGACGGCGTCGTCGGCCTCGCTCAGCGAGCCGAGCATCCGGTACGCCACCGCCCGGAGCCGGGTCCGGTGCTCCTCGAACCGCTGCGTCAACCACTCGTGCTCGTCCACCGCTGTCACGTCGCCCCCTCGTCGCGTCTCACAGCAGTAGACACAGCGGAGCCGGCCGATGTGACCGCGGGTCGGTGAGTGGGTGTGCAGGCACCCGCCCGGGAGCGGGCGAGCGGAACCAGGCGAGCGATCCGCCCAGGAAGCGTCAGGCGGCCTCGGCGGCCGGCCGGGAGCGGCGGTGGGCCAGGGCCGTCAGGTCGCCCGGCGACTCCTCCCGCCGGTCGTCGCGGACCGGGTCGGCGACCTCCTCGGGGGCGTCGCCGGACAGTGCCAACGCCCGCTGCGCCTGGCGGGCGGCGTCGCACGGCCACTCCTGTTGGCCGCAGAGCAGGTTGTCGCAGTGTCCGGTCTCGTCCGGCTGGTGCGCGTCCACCACGCCGGCGGCGAGCCGCCACAGCAGCGGATCTGTCACCCCGGCGGGCGCGATGCCCCGGTCGCGCGGCTCTGGGCGGTCGGTCTCGGACACGGTCTCCCCCTCTGTCGGTACCGGCGGAAAGTCTCCACCTCCCGCGTCCGGTAAACCCCCTCGTGAAGTGGTCAACGCCACGTTGACTGATTGACCTGCGCCGGTCTCGGGCACCAGGGCGGGATGACGACTCGACGGGTCACCCCGGAAGGCCTCGGCGCCTGGCTGGTCAAGGGCAACGCGGACGCGGTCGACCTGGCGTCCCGCTTCGCCGCCGACCCCCGGGTGTGCAGCTGGTGCGTCCGCCCCGGCTACCGCGCGGAGCTGATGCGGGCGGGTCAGCCGGTGGTCCTCTGGGCCAGTGGCAGCCGAGGCCGGCTGGCGTACGGGGTGTGGGGTGTCGGACGCCTGGCCGGGCCGGCCGTGCCGGGGGCGCCGGGGGAGCCCTGGTCGGTGCCGCTGGAGCTGACGGTGCTCGACCCGGGCGACCGGGTGCCCCGGGAGCGGCTGCGCGCCGACGCCCGGCTGGCCGGGGCGGAGGTCCTCCGCCAGCCGCAGGGCGCCAACCCCTCCTGGCTGACCGTGGCCGAGTTCGCCGCGCTCAAGGAGCACCTGCCACCGGCCTGAGCCGGCTTCCGCACGCAACCGCCCGGTTCCGCAGGTTTGCGGCGTGTAGTCCCGGGCATCCGGGGCCACACGGACTTCGACGGAGGTGGTTGACATGGTGAACAGACCCGGTCGAGGGGCATCGGCGACCGCCGTGTCGCCCGTCCGTCGCGCCGCGCAGGCGGCCGGCGTGCTCTTCCTGCTGATCGGGGTGCTGGGCTTCATCCCCGGCATCACCACGGACTACGGCACGATGAAGTTCGCCGGGCACGACTCCGAGGCGAAGCTGCTCGGGCTGTTTCAGGTGTCGATCCTGCACAACCTGGTACACCTCGCGTACGGCGTCGCCGGGCTCGCCCTGGCGCGCACGGTCTCCGGCGCGCGCACGTTCCTGCTCGCCGGTGGCGCCATCTACCTGGTGCTCTGGCTCTACGGCGTGGTCGTCGACCACGACAGCGGGGCCAACTTCGTCCCGCTCAACAACGCGGACGACTGGCTGCACCTGTTCCTCGGCGTCGGCATGATCGCCCTCGGGCTGGCGCTGACCCGCCGCCCCGCCGGCGCCCGCCGCTGACCCTGCTCCGACGACGCCGCGCTCCCACGAGGGGCGCGGCGTCGTCGTCCGTGTGACCGACGCCCCTGCGGCCTTGCCTATGCAACTCGTTGCATAGCAGGATGCCCGCATGGCCCTCGAGCACGCGATCCTGGTCTCCCTGCTGGAGCAGCCGGCCTCCGGCTACGAGCTGGCCCGCCGCTTCGACCGCTCGATCGGCCGGTTCTGGACCGCCACCCACCAGCAGATCTACCGGGTGCTCAAGCGGATGGAGACCGACGGCTGGGTCACCGCCGAGGAGGTCGGCCAGGACGGCCGCCCCGACAAGCGGTGCTGGTCGGCCACGGCCGCCGGGCAGAGCGCGCTGGCCGACTGGCTGCGCGCGCCCGTGCAACCGGAGGCGGTCCGGCACGAGCTGGCCGTCAAGATCCGCGGTGCCGCCTTCGCCGACCGGGCCGGCCGCGCGGAGCTGGTCGCCGAGGTCGAGCGCTACCGCGCCGACCACGAGGCGGTCCTCACCAGCTACCTGGCCGGCGAGCGCCGCGACTTCCCGGCGCCCGACCCCGGCGACGCCCGCGCGGCACTCCAGCACGTCGTGCTGCGCGGCGGCATCGCGTACGAGCGGATGGTGCTGGCCTGGCTCGACGACGTCCTCGCCACCCTGCGCGACCTCGCCCGCTGACCCCCACCCTCCGGAAAGGACCCCCATGGCCGACCCGTTGCTCAACCCGCGCACCTACGACCCCGCCCACCTCGACTCCGAGTCCCGCCGGCTGCTGCGCGCCACCGTCGACTTCTTCGAGCAGCGCGGCAAGAAGGCCCTGGTCGACAGCTACAACGACCACACCTGGTACGGCGACTTCCTCGACTTCGCCGCCAAGTCCGGTCTCTTCGCGGCGTTCTGCACCCCGGCCGCCGACGGTGCCGGCGACCCGGCCAAGCGCTGGGACACCGCCCGCAACGCCGCGCTCAGCGAGGTGCTCGGCTTCTACGGGCTGGGCTACTGGTACACCTGGCAGGTCACCGTCCTGGGCCTCGGACCGGTCTGGCAGAGCGACAACGCGGCCGCCCGGGCCCGTGCCGCGGCCCTGCTCGACGGCGGGCACGTGATGGCGTTCGGCCTCTCCGAGCGCAGCCACGGCGCCGACATCTACTCCACCGACATGCTGCTCACCCCGGACGGCGAGGGCGGCTTCCGGGCCACCGGCGGCAAGTACTACATCGGCAACGGCAACGTCGCCGGCCTGGTCTCCGTCTTCGGCCGCCGCGCCGACGTCGAGGGCCCCGAGGGGTACGTCTTCTTCGCCGCCGACAGCCGGCACCCGGCGTACCACCTGGTGCGCAACGTGGTGAACGCGCAGATGTACGTCAGCGAGTTCCGGCTGGAGGACTACCCGGTGCGCGCCGAGGACGTGCTGCACACCGGCAAGGCCGCCTTCGATGCCGCGCTCAACACGGTCAACGTCGGCAAGTTCAACCTCTGCACCGCCTCGATCGGCATCTGCGAGCACGCCATGTACGAGGCGGTCACCCACGCCCACAACCGGGTGCTCTACGGCCGGCGGGTCACCGACTTCCCGCACGTGCGCCGGGAGCTGACCGACGCGTACGCCCGGTTGGTGGCGATGAAGCTGTTCAGCGACCGGGCGGTGGACTACTTCCGCTCGGCCGGCCCGGACGACCGCCGCTACCTGCTGTTCAACCCGATGACCAAGATGAAGGTGACCACCGAGGGCGAGAAGGTCGTCGACCTGCTCTGGGACGTCATCGCCGCCAAGGGCTTCGAGGCGGACACCTACTTCGACAAGGCCGCGCGGGACATCCGAGGCCTGCCCAAGCTCGAAGGCACCGTGCATGTCAACCTGGCCCTGATCCTGAAGTTCATGGCCAACTACCTGTTCCGGCCGGCCGAGTTCGCACCGGTGCCGACCCGGCACGACCCGGCCGACGACGAGTTCCTGTTCCGCCAGGGCCCGGCCCGGGGGCTGGGTGCGATCCGCTTCCACGACTGGCGGGCCGCGTACGACGCGCACGCCGGCGTGCCGAACGTGGCCCGGTTCCGGGAGCAGGCCGACGGGCTCTGCGCGCTGCTGGCCGCCCACGCGCCGAGCGAGGAGCAGCAGCGCGACCTGGACTTCCTGCTCGCCCTCGGCCAGCTGTTCGCGCTGGTCGTCTACGGCCAGCTCATCCTGGAGCAGGCCGCGCTGACCGGTCTGGACGCCGACCTGCTGGACGAGATCTTCGACATCCTGGTCCGCGACTTCTCCGGCCACGCCACCGAACTGCACGGCAAGGCGGCCACCACCGACGCGCAGGCCGCGTGGGCGCTGACCCAGGTCCGTCGACCGGTCGCCGACCCGCAGCGCACCGCCCGGGTCTGGTCCCAGGTGGCGGCCCTCTCCGGCGCCTACGAGATGAACCCCTGACGGACCCGCCGGGTCCCGGAATGCGGTGGGTCGAGGTGTCGGGGCGCTCCGACACCCCGACCCACCGCCAACCGGGTGGATCATGCGTCGGCCTCGGCTTCCGCCGGGGAAGGGGCCACGCTCGGCTGTCCGGTTCAGGCCGGCAGCAGCGCGGCTCCTTCGGGGCGACGGTCGGGCTGCTCGCGGCGGGCCCACGCGGTGGTGAGCAGGACCAGGGCCGCGATGTAGGTGGCCATCACCGCCAGCTGGCGCCCGGGCAGCTCCACCCCCGCCGCGCCGAGCCCGATCAGCGCGTCGGAGACGAGGAAGAGCGCCCCGCCGGCCGCCGCCCGGCGGGACACCCCCACCGAGGCGGCGGCCATCAGGCTCAACGCCAGGCTGTAGCCGAGCACCGGCAGCCGCAGGTCGCCCAGCCGCTCCCAGAGCAGCGCGTTCGCGCCCGCCCAGACCGCCAGGTAGCCGGCGAACGCGGCCAGCGGCGCCCGCCGGTGCCGCAGGAAGGCCGTCAGGAAGCAGAGCTGGGTGCCGAGAAAGCACCCCATCCCGACCAGGAACGCGGTGGTGCCGGGCAGCAGCAGCGCCACGTCACCCGCCGTCGCGAACACCAGGCCGGCCGCCACCAGGTCCCACCTGCGGCGTACGCGCAGCAGCCAGGCCAGCAGCAGCGGCGCGAGCAGCGGCTTCGCCGCCCACTGCAGCGCGGGTACGTCAAGTGCGACGCCGGCCAGCTCGACGGCGACGACCGCCGCGTACAGTCCGGGCCAGAGCCGCCTCATCGGGCGGGCTGCCAGCCGGGCCGGCCGAGGACGTGCCCCAGCCGGTGCCGCCAGGACGTGTCCCGCCGGACGTCGGCCCAGATCGCCGCGTACTCGTGGGTGGCCACCCGCAGCGGGTTGTAGGTGTTGATGTTCTTGGTCAGGCCGTAGCGGACGGCGGCACGTTCCGGCTCGAAGCTGCCGAAGAGCCGGTCCCAGACGATCAGGATGCCGCCGTAGTTGCGGTCCAGGTACTCGGTGTTGGCCCCGTGGTGGACCCGGTGGTGCGACGGGGTGTTGAAGACCCACTCGATCGGTCGGGGCAGCACGTCGATCCGCTCGGTGTGCAGGAAGAACTGGTACAGCAGGCTGATCGACTGCTGGAGGAAGATCATCCACGGCGGGATGCCGAGCAGCGCCAGCGGCAGCCAGAACGGCAGCGAGGTCATCGGCGTCGTCCAGCCCTGCCGCAGTGCGGTGGAGAGGTTGTAGAACGTGCTGGAGTGGTGTACCACGTGGGCGGCCCAGAACAGGCGTACCTCGTGGTGGGTGCGGTGGAACCAGTAGTAGGCCAGGTCTTCGGCGAAGAAGAGCAGCACCCAGGTCCAGACGCTGGTGGGGGAGAGCTGCACCGGGGCGAGGGTCCACAGCCCCACGTAGAGGCCGACGGTGAGCAGCCGCCAGGGCGTGCCGATGAGCACGCTCCCGACGCCCATGGTGAGGCTGGTGGTGGTGTCGCGCAGCTCGTAGCCGCGTTCGTCGTCGTCGGGGGCGAACCGGTACGACAGCGCTTCCACGACGACGAGCAGCAGGAACGCGGGTACGGCGTAGAGCACGGCGGGGATCATGCTCGGCATTCCCTTCCTGGTGGGGTGGCGGGGGTGGTGAGCGAGGCGGTGAGCAGTGCGTGGGCCTGCGCGGCGGCGTCGTCGCCGCGCCCGTCGGCGATCGCCTCGGCCAGCCGGCGGTGGCCGGTGACGTCCAGCAGTTCGGCGGCGCGCCGCTCGGGCGGCACCTCGCCGACGGCCACCGCCCCGGCGACCAGGCTGTTGAAGGACAGCAGGTACGCCGTGTTGCCGGAGCCGTCGACGATGTCCCGCCAGAGCACGATGTTGGCCTTGTCCATCGCGTGCAGGTCCGGGGCGAGCGCCGCGTACGCCTCGACGTCGCGGATGACGCTGCCCCGCAGCTCGGCATCGGCCCGCTCGGCGCAGAGCCGGGCGGCGTCCACGCCGACGCAGGCGCGCATCTCCAGCATGTCCCGCACCAGCGTGTCGACGGGGAGCACGTCGCCGGACTGCACGAGGGACAGCGCCAGGTCGAGACCGGCGTGCACCCGCCAGTCGAGCACCCGGGTGGCGCCGCCCTGGCTGACCCGGAGCAGGCCGAGCTGTTGCAGCCGGCGCAGGGCCTCCCGCACGGCGTGTCGGTTGACCGCGAACGCGGCGGCCAGCTCGCGCTCGCCCGGCAGCGGTTCGTCGGGGCGGTAGCGGCCGCTGACGATGGCGTCGCGAAGCTGGCCGAAGACGTGGTCGGCGACGGAGCTGCGGGGGACGGGTACGAAGGCCACGGCAGCAGTGTGACCCCGCGCACATCAACCCGTCAACTGGTTGGACCAGTCGCGTACCCGAAAAAAGACGGCGGCCAGGTCGTCGACCCGGCCGCCGTCTCGCGGGGTTCAGTCCCGGCCGCGCTCGCGGCGGTAGCGGCGGATCAGCGCGGCGGTGGAGGAGTCCACGTCGGACAGGTCCGGATCGTCGCCGGTCAGCTTCGGCGCGAGCTGGTTGGCCATCACCTTGCCCAGCTCCACGCCCCACTGGTCGAACGGGTTGATGTCCCAGATCGCGCCCTCGGTGAAGACGATGTGCTCGTAGAGGGCGATCAGCTGGCCGAGGGTGCCCGGGGTCAGCTTCGGCGCGATGATCGAGGTCGTCGGGTGGTTGCCCGGCATCACCCGGTGCGGCACCACGTTGGCCGCGGTGCCCTCGGCTTCGACCTGCTCCTTCGTCCGCCCGAAGGCCAGCGCGGCGGTCTGCGCGAAGAAGTTCGACATGAACAGGTCGTGCATGTCGCCGAGGTCGTGGTTGGGCTGGCTGAACGCGATGAAGTCCGCCGGGATGAGCAGCGTGCCCTGGTGGATCAGCTGGTAGAACGCGTGCTGGCCGTTGGTGCCCGGCTCGCCCCAGAAGATCTCGCCGGTCCGGTGGTCGACCGCGGTGCCGTCCAGCGTGACGGACTTGCCGTTGCTCTCCATCGTCAGCTGCTGCAGGTAGGCCGGGAACCGGTGCAGGTACTGCGAGTACGGCAGCACGGCGTGGGTCTGCGCGCCCAGGAAGTTGGTGTACCAGACGTTCAGCAGGCCCAGCAGTGCCGGGATGTTGCGCTGCACCGGCGTGGTCCGGAAGTGTTCGTCCACGGCGTGGTAGCCGGCCAGCAGGTCCCGATAGTGTGCCGGGCCCACAGCCAGCATGACCGACAGGCCGACGGCGGAGGGCAGCGAGTACCGGCCGCCTACCCAGTCCCAGAAGCCGAACATGTTCTGCGGGTCGATGCCGAAGTCGCGGACCCGCTGCTCGTTGGTGCTCACCGCGACGAAGTGCTTGGCGATCGCCGCGTCGTCGTCGGCGTCCAAGCCGGACAGCAGCCACATCTTCGCCTGGTTGGCGTTGGCCAGGGTCTCCTGGGTGGAGAAGGTCTTGGAGACGACCACGAACAACGTCGTCGCCGGGTCCAGGTCGTGGGTCTTGTCGTGGATGTCGGTCGGGTCGATGTTGGACACGAACCGACAGCTGATCCCGCCGTCGCGGTACGCCTTCAGCGCCTCGTACGCCATCACCGGCCCGAGGTCGGACCCGCCGATGCCGATGTTGACCACCGTGCTGATCCGCTCGCCGGTGTGCCCCCGCCACTGCCCGGAGCGGACCCGCTCGGCGAACGCCGCCATCCGGTCCAGCACCCGGTGCACGTCGGCCACCACGTCCTGGCCGTCGGCGATCAGGGTGGCGTCGCGGGGCAGCCGCAGCGCGGTGTGCAGCACCGCCCGGTCCTCGGTGGAGTTGATGTGCCGCCCGGCAAACATGGCGCAGATCCGGTCGGTGAGCCGGGCCCGCTCGGCCAGCGCGGTGAGCAGCTCCAGCGTCTCGTCGGTGACCAGGTTCTTGCTGTAGTCGACGTACAGGTCGGCGACCTCGCCGGTGAGCCGCTCACCCCGGCGCTGGTCGGCGGCGAACAGCTCCCGCAGGTGGGTGCCGCGCATCGTCTCGGCGTGCTTGCGCAGCGCCTGCCATTCGTCCGTGGTGGTCACACTCGCAGCCATCAGGTGGATCTTCTCCTTCACGACGGGACGCCGGTGGCGCTCCTCGCGCCGCCGCCGGCTCGGCTCCAGCCTGCCACCCCGGCGGGGCCGGCGCGACGCGACGCGGCAGACCCGTCCCGCACCGTGGTCGGCGACACGCCCTTGCGACACGTGTACGACACGCCGGTCACGCCACGACACCGCGCGGTAGCCGACAGTAGGCTCTCCCCCTGCCCTGTCCCTCGGCCCGGGAGGACCCATGGCGACGGTGATCGGCCCACGCCGCTCGTCCCGACAGGACGGCCCGTCCGACGACGCCGACGACCTGGAGCTGCCGGAGCTGGAGGACGGCCACTGGATGCACCGGGCGACCGAGTTCGCCCACACCAGCTTCCGGTCGGTCGCCCGGCGGCTGCCCCACCTGGTCCGCGAGGCGGTCACGCTCGCCTGGGCCACCAGCCGGCGGGACACCCTCGCGGCGATCGGCCTGAACCTCGCGGCCGGAGTGATGACCACCCTCGGGCTGCTCGCCACCACCGGCGTGCTCCGTGAGCTGTTCGCCGCCGGCCCGACACCGGACCGGGTCCGCGCCGCGCTGCCGTCGCTGGTCCTGGCCGCGCTGGCGGTGACGGCGCGGGGCGTCCTCACCGTGACCGCCGGCTGGGCCCAGGCCCGGCTGATGCCCCAGATCAACTACGAGGTGGAGCTGCGGCTCTTCGAGGCCACCACGGCGGTGGAGCTGGCCGCCTTCGACGACGCCGGCTTCGCCGAGGAGATGGACCGGGTCCGGGACCGGGGGATGGCCGAGGCGGCCTCCATCGTCGACCACACCGTCAACCTGATCACCGGCGTGGTCGGCGTGCTGGCCACCGCCGCGGCGGTGACCGTGATCCAGCCCGTGCTCCTGCCGTGCCTGCTGCTCGCCGCGGTGCCCGAGGCGGTCACCGCGGTCCGGATGGCCCGCCGAAAGTACCTGGCCATGCTGGCCCGGATCACCCGCCGCCGCCGGATGTGGATGCTGGCGCACCTGATGGCCAACCGGCGCACCGCCGTCGAGGTCCGGGCCTACCAGATGCGTGACTTCCTGCTGGCCGAGTTCCGCCGCGTGATGGCTGTGGAGACCCGGGCCGAGCTGCGCCTGGTCCGGGCGCAGAGCGCCACCCGGGCGTTCGGCATGTCCGCCGCCGGGGTGGCGGCCTTCGGGATGTACGCCGTGCTCGGCGGGCTGCTGCTCACCGGCGTGGTCGCGCTGGCCGCCGCGGCGACCGCCCTGCTGGCGCTGCAGTCCGCCCGGTCCAGCCTCGGCATCGCCGTCTTCGCCACCAACAACCTCTACGAGGACGCGCTCTACTACCAGGACTACCGGGACTTCCTGGAACGGGCGCGGGGGCGGATCGGGGTGGGGAAGGGCCGCCCGATGCCCGGGTTCGACACGATCGCACTCGACCGGGTCAGCCTCCGCTACCCGGACACGGACACCCCGGCGGTGGACGAGGTCAGCCTGACCGTGCGCCGGGGCGAGGTGGTCGCCCTGGTCGGCGAGAACGGTTCCGGCAAGACCACCCTGGCCAAGCTCATCGCCGGGCTCTACCGCCCCACCGGTGGGACGATCCACTGGGACGGCGTCGACCTCGCCGAGCTGGACCCGGCGCAGACCGCGGCCCAGGTGGCGGTGATGACCCAGGAGTACTGGAAGTTCCCCTTCACCGCCGGGCAGAACATCCGCATCGGCCGGCACGACCGCCGCGCCGACCAGGCCGGCCCGAGCGTGGAGGACGCCGCCCGCGCCGCCGCCGCGCACGACATGATCGACGACCTCCCGTTCGGGTACGACACCCTGCTCGACCGGGAGTTCAAGAACGGCCAGGACCTCTCCGGCGGCCAGTGGCAGCGGCTGGTCGCCGCCCGGGGCCTCTACCGGGACGCCCGGCTGCTGATCTGCGACGAGCCCTCCGCCGCCCTCGACGCGCGGGCCGAGCACGCCCTCTTCACACACCTGCGCCGCCGCCCCGACCGGGCGGTCGTCCTGATCACCCACCGGCTGGCCAACGTCCGGCACGCCGACCGGATCTTCGTGCTGGACCACGGCCGGCTGGTGCAGCACGGCACCCACGACGAGCTGATGGCCGCCGGCGGGCTCTACCGGGAGCTGTTCGAACTCCAGGCGAGCGGCTACCTCGCGGCTGCCGGCACGGAGTCCGGGGAGTCGTCGACCGGGTGACCGGCCGGGCGGGGTGGCGGCATCCTCGCGCTGCTCCCGTCGGCGTCGGCCCGTCCACCCCGAAAGTTTCGGCGCCCCCAAGCCTCGGCTTCGTCGCCAGCCCCGCAGACACGCCGGTGAACCTGACGCGATGAGCGAGACATCGATTTTCGTTGAAGTGTCGGAAAGCTTTCGGTACCGTCAGGACGGGACCCCTCGACCCTTGCGGTGGCAGTCGCAGCACGGCGGATCCCGGCGCGGCCTCCGGGCGGTCGCGTCGGGCGACGGAGCCGGTCACCGCGTCGGGCGACGGTCGAGGCGCGACGTCCCACCCCCATCACTGTCGAAAGGTTGACCTGCCATGACCCACGTCCCCGCCCGCCCGGGCGGACGTCCGACGACCCGAGCCCGGCTCTGCGCGGCCCTCGTGGCCGCCGCCGCGGGCGTCGCCGCCCTCGGCACGACGCTCGCCCTGGCGCCCGGTGCCAGCGCCGCCACCACCCTGGGCGCGTCCGCCGCCCAGACCGGCCGTTACTTCGGTGCGGCGGTGGCCGCGAACAAGCTCTCCGACGCCACCTACGTCGGGATCCTCAACCGCGAGTTCACCTCGGTCACGCCGGAGAACGAGATGAAGTGGGACGCGACCGAACCCACCCCGGGCCAGTTCACGTACGCCAACGCCGACCGCATCGTCAACCACGCCCGGGCCAACGGGATGCAGGTGCGCGGGCACGCGCTGGCCTGGCACTCGCAGCAGCCCGGCTGGGCGCAGAACCTCAGCGGCAGCGCCCTGCGCTCGGCGATGGTCAACCACGTCACCCAGGTGGCGACCTACTACCGGGGCAAGATCCACTCCTGGGACGTGGTGAACGAGGCGTTCGCCGACGGTGGCACCGGCGCCCGGCGCGACTCCAACCTCCAGCGCACCGGCAACGACTGGATCGAGGTGGCGTTCCGTGCCGCCCGGGCAGCCGACCCGACCGCCAAGCTCTGCTACAACGACTACAACACCGACGGGCAGAACGCGAAGAGCAACGCGGTGTACGCGATGGTGCAGGACTTCAAGGCCCGGGGCGTGCCGATCGACTGCGTCGGTTTCCAGTCCCACTTCAACAGCGCCTCGCCGGTGCCGGCCGACTACCAGGCCAACCTTCAGCGCTTCGCCAACCTGGGCGTGGACGTGCAGATCACCGAGCTGGACATCGAGGGGTCCGGATCGGCCCAGGCCGACAACTACGGCCGGGTCGTCCGGGCCTGCCTCGCCGTGAGCCGCTGCACCGGCATCACCGTCTGGGGCATCCGGGACACCGACTCCTGGCGGGCCAGCGGCACCCCGCTGCTCTTCGACGGCAATGGCAACAAGAAGGCGGCCTACACCGCCACGCTCGACGCGCTCAACTCCGGCGGCCCCACCACGCCACCGACCACCACGCCCCCGCCCACCACGCCCCCGCCGTCGACCCCGCCGCCCGGCGGCGCGTCCTGCACGGCCAGCGTGTCGCTCGACTCCTGGACCGGTGGCTTCGTCGCGACCGTGCGGGTCACCGCCGGCGCGTCGGCCGTCCGCGGCTGGACGGTCGGGCTCACCCTGCCGGCCGGCGCCGCGGTCACCAACTCCTGGAACGCACAGCCCAGCGGCACCAGCGGCAGCCTGACCTTCCGCAACCTCAGCTACAACGGTCAGCTGGGCGCCGGCGCCAGCACCACCTTCGGCTTCCAGGGCACCGGCGTGGGACCGTCCACCACGCCCACCTGCTCGGCGAGCTGAGCGGTTGATCCGGCGCGGAGGGGTCCACCCTCCGCGCCGGCTCACCCGGTCGGGTGGCGCCGAGGGCGCCTCCCGCTAGGCGGGCGGACAACCTCCCGCACCACCTGGCGTCGGGCCGCCCGTCCGGCCGGTGTCCCGGGTAGCGGGTCCGCGACGTCGCCCGGCACGGCACGGCGCTGGGCTGGCATCCGCAGCGCGCCGAGCCGATCAGCCGTCGCCCCGGCGCGCTCAGCCCTGCCGGGCGAAGAAGTCGGCCATCGCCTGCGTGTGCGTGGAGAAGGCCAGCTCGACGGGCTCGGTGAGCACCAGCCACTCGGTGGCCTCCTCGGTCGGCGCCGACGGCGGCAGCCCGTCGGCCGGCCGCTCGGGCAGCTCCCCGAAGATCATGATGGTGCCCCCGGCCGGTGCCCCGTGCACCGCGAACAGCCGGGCCTGGTCCGCCTCGCCGATCAGGCCGGTCTCCTCGCGCAGTTCGCGGACCAGCGCGTCGGCCCACTCCTCGCCGTACTCGATGAAGCCACCCGGCAGCGCGAGCAGGCCGCGCGCCGGCTCGATGTCCCGGCGGACCACCACCAGGCCCAGGCCGGTGTCGGTGCGGACCGGCAGCAGCGCCACCGCGACCGGCAGCGGGTTGCGCCAGACCGTCTCGCCGCAGGCCGCGCAGATTCGCGGCCAGCCGGCGCCCGCCGGGTAGGCGGCGCTGCAGAAGGAGCAGTGCGCGTAGGGAGAGCCGGTCATGTCGCCGCACGTTACCGGCCCGGTGGCCGCTCCGGCGACCGATCGACCTGCTCCCGGAGCGTCTCCCGGGCCTGCATCAGCGCGAAGCCGAGCAGGTTCAGCCCCCGCCACCGGGCTGGGTCCTCGGCGCGCGGGTCGTCGGCGGCCAGCCCGATGCCCCACACCCGGTCCACCGGGCTCGCCTCGACCAGCACCCGGTCGCCGGTGCCCAGCAGGTACGCCCGCAGGTCGTCGTGCTGGCCGAACTTGGCGATGCTGCCGGCGACCACGATGTCGTACCGCCGGGCCTCCCACACCGCCTGGTCGAAGCCGCGCACCTGGCGGCCGAGCGCCTTGGCGCGGTGCGGGTGGCCGGCGGCGAGGATCCGCTCGCCGGCCTCCTCGTCGCCGAAGAGCGCCGCCTTCTGCCACATCATCCAGTGCTCGGCGGTGATGAAGCGGCAGCCGTCCACCGTGAACGCCGCCGGCCACCACTGGCTCAGGCAGCCCGCGCCGACGGTGCCGTCGCGCCGGGGCCGGTGCCCCCAGAAACAGAGGTACTTCACCGGCTGTCCGCTCTGGACGAGGGCGGCGACGTCGGCGGCACTACGGGGCGGCGGCATGCTCGACAGTGTCGCCCCGGGCACCGACACTCCGCCTCCCGGTTTCCCCCGGAAACCGGCTCGCCGGGCGGGCCGGCGGCTCGGTAGCCTCCGCCGGACGACCGGGCGAGGTGGGGACGATGCGCGAGACGACGACGCTGTGGCGACCGACCGGGCCGCAGGAGTTGGCGCTGGTCGAGGCCTCCGGCTGGACGGCGTGGCCGCCCCGCCTGCCCGACCAGTCGATCATCTACCCGGTGCTCATCGAGCGGTACGCCATCATGATCGCCCGGGACTGGAACGTGCCCGCCTCCGGCGCCGGTTTCGTCACCCGCTTCGAGGTGGACCGGGCCTTCCTCGCCCGCTACCCGGTCCGACAGGCCGGCGGCCGGGACATCCTGGAGCTGTGGGTGCCGGCGGAGGAGCTGCCCGAGTTCAACCGGCACATCGTCGGTCGGATCGAGGTCGTGCACACCTTCGGCACTGCGCCGACCGCCATCGGGTGAGGGTTGTGTGGGCGAGCCAGGTCGTGCCGGCCGCGACGGGCTGAGGGGCCGCTCCGACCGAGAAGCGCGCTGGGCCGTGCATGCCCGCACGGCCCAGCGCGCTCCCCACCCGGCCCGGCGGCGCTGATCGACGCGCGTACCCGGGAGAGCTGTGGTTAGGCGGTCGGTGCGCCGGTGTAGAAGGCGGTGGTGCGTGCCGTCGCGGCCCGCGCGGCCGCCGGGTCGGTGCCGGCGGCGATGCTGGCCTCGCCCCAGCTCTCGCTGCTCAGGGTGACGAACCGCCGACCCTCGTCGGAGCCCATCCAGGCTTCGGCCTGCTCGGGCGAGATCCCGCTGCCGTCGGCGGCCAGGTGCGAGGCGAGGCCGAGCAGACCCAGGTCCCAGCCCACGCCGACCGCGCCCGGGCCGAACTCGGTCCAGCGCTCGTCGTCGACGTGCGCGACGTGCTCCAGCTCGAACCGGGTACGTCCGTCGCCCTCCGGCGTCAGCCGCACCTCGATCCAGCTGACCTCGTCGCCGTACTCCCAGGTGGCGGCGAAGCTCTTCGGCGGGTCGCAGCGTTGGATCGTGCCGCCAGCGTTGCCCTCGAGCTGGTAGCGGCCGTGCAGCCGCAGCTCTCCGGAGACCGGCAGGAACCAGCGGGGGATGCGTTCGGCGTTGGTGCAGGCGTCCCAGAGGTCCTCCAGGGGCGCGTCGTACGTCTGGCTGATCGTCATCACCCGGGCCTCGCCGGCTTCCAGGGTCCGGCTGCCCACGGTGCGCCGCACGGCGCTGATCTGGTGCGTGACGTCGCTCATCAGCGTTTCTCCTCGGTCGGGTCCTGGGGTGGGTGCAGGCGCCGTTCGCGTCGGCCGCGCGCCAGCTCGGTGGCGAGGGCGTCCAGGGCCGGGGCCCAGAACCGGCGGAAGCCGGCCAGCCACTCGTCGACCTCGCGCAGCGGTCGCGGGTCGACGGCGTAGAGCCGGCGGGCGCCCTGCGGTCGGACGGTGGCGAAGCCGTTGTCCCGCAGCACCCGCAGGTGCTGCGAGACGGCGGGCTGCGAGATGCCGTACTCCCGTCGGATCACCGCGCAGACCTCCCCGGCGCTGAGCTCGCCCTCGGCGAGCAGCTCCAGGATGCGGCGGCGCACCGGGTCGCCGAGGACGTCGAAGGCGTGCACGGACCCTTTCTATCAGCCGAGGCTTATATAAGCAATCACCCCAGTCGCGCGGCGACGGCGGCGCGCAGCTCGGGAAGCCGGCCGTGCAGCAGGCCGGGGCACTGGGTGCTGTTGAAGTCCTTGTGCCCGTAGATCTCGCTGGGCGCGATGCCGTACTGCTGGCAGGTGAAGGCGCAGAAGACGATCAGGCTGTTCCAGAGCGCCGCCGGCGGCTGCACATCCAGGTAGATGCCGTCGTTCTCGATGCCGATCGCCTGGCTGTTCTGCCCGACGCAGTGCGCGCCCTGCACCATGGTCTGCCCGTGCAGCAGCCCGTACAGGCTGCCGTGCCGGCCCTCGGTGAGGTAGCCGCCGCGGCTGTTGGTGAAGTGCTGCCCGGAGTCGAGCCAGCCGTTGCTGTCCATGTGCAGGTTCTGGATGTCGCGGGAGTTCGCGTACGCCTTGGCCAGGCTGTAGTCGGTGGTGTTCGGGAACGCGGTGTGGTGCACGATGATCTTGTTGGGTCGGCTCTGCACCACGCTGACCGGCTGCGACGGCGGTCGGGCGCCCCACGTCGCGCAGTTGGCGATGACGGGCTGGTCGACGCGGGTGGCGACGGCGCGCGCGTCGCGGCCCCCGCCGAGCTGGGTCAGGGCGGAGGCGCCGGCGGCGGCGCCGAGCAGGACCGCGCCGCGCAGCGCGGCCCGGCGGGACACGGGTACGGACATGGTGGCCTCCTTCGTCGGTGGTGCCGGCGGCGGGCCGGGCGGCCCGCCGCCGGTGGGGGTCAGCAGGGTCCGTTGCAGGCCAACACCCGGAGCCGGTCCAGGGTGCCGTTCCAGACGTTCTGGTCACCGGGGAAGACGCCCGAGGACGACCACTGCCAGAAGGAGTACGTCGGCCAGCCCGCCGGCAGGGTGCCCACCGTGCTGGCGTAGCGGGCGATCCACAGTGGATTGTTGGCGGCGAACTGCGAGGTGTTGCCGGTGCAGGTGGTCCACCAGTCGGTGGTGGTGTAGATGGTGGCCCACCGGCCGGTGCGCGCGTAGTACTGGTTGACGAACGAGGCGATCCAGCTGCGCATCGCGCTCTGGCTCAGGCCGTAGCAGGTCGCGCCGTACGGGTTGTACTCGATGTCGAGCGCCCCGGGCAGCGTCCGGCCGTCCTTGGACCAGCCGCCGCCGTGGTCGACGAAGTAGTTGGCCTGGGTGGCGCCGCTGGTGGTGTCCGGGCGGGCGAAGTGGTACGAGCCCCGGATCATCCCGACGTTGTAGGAGCCGTTGTACTGCTGGGCGAAGTACGGGTTGGTGTAGTAGGTGCCCTCGGTGGCCTTGACGTACGCGAACCGGGCGCCGTTGTTCCAGGCGGCCGACCAGTTCACGTTGCCCTGGTGGCTGGAGACGTCCATGCCGGGCAGGCCGGCGGGGGCGGCGCTGGCGGAGCCGGAGACGAGGCCGACGGTGGCGACCACCGTGACGGTCGCCAGCAGTGCGGCCGCGGCCGCGCGGAGACGGTTCATCTTTCCTCCCTGGGGGGCGCCGCGGGGGCGGCGGGAGTGACGAAAGGAACTGTCAGTATTAGGTCATGAGACGTAGATAAATTTCAATAGACTAAGTCAAGATTATCTATGGAGTGTGTGTCCCCTCCGTCCACACCTGACCGTCCGGCCATGGATCCGCGTCGACGTAGCCGCCAGAATGGCGGGGCCAGCTGCCGAGCCGGGTGGGCGCGGCCGACGAAAGGGTGACCGGATGGCGCACATCGACCTCGGCGTGGACGAACGGCGCGAGCCCGGCATCGTCGGCCTGCTGCGGTACCGGCCGGAGACCGCGGGACCGCTGATGGACCTGGCCGAGGTGCTGCTGCGCGGGCCGAGCAGCCTGAGCCGCGGTGAACGCGAGCTGATCGCCGCGTACGTCTCGGGCCGCAACGGGTGCGACTTCTGCCGCGCGTCGCACTCCGCCACCGCCGGTGCCCAGCTCGACGACGGCCCCGACCTGGTCGACCGGGTCCTCGCCGACCTGTCGACCGCCCCGGTGCCGGAGAAGCTGCGCGCCCTGCTCCGCCTCGCCGACACCGTCCGCGAGGACGGGCGCGCCGTCACCGGCGAGCTGGTCGACGCCGCCCGCGCCCACGGCGCCACCGATCGGGAGATCCACGACGTGGTCCTGATCGCCGCCGCCTTCAGCATGTACAACCGGTACGTCGACGGGCTCGGCGCCGCCACCCCGGACGACCCCAGGGCGTACGCGATGTCCGCGCAGCGGATCCTGACCGCCGGCTACCGCGCCTGAGAAAATCCGTCGCCGGAGTGTCGATCCGGCCGCCCGTCGTTCGTGTGGAGAGTGGAAGCCGATCCACACCGGGAGGACGACATGAAGCAGTACCTGTTGAGCATGTACCAGCCCGAGGGCGGGACGCCGGACCCGGAGTTCCTGGCCGGGGTGATGCGGGAGCTGGGCGCCATCCGCGAGGAGCTGGAGGCGACCGGCTCGTGGGTCTTCGGGCAGGGGCTGCACGCCCCGGAGACCGCCACCGTGCTGCGCCCGAAGGACGGCGAGGTGCTGGTCACCGACGGCCCCTTCGTCGAGGGCAAGGAGTACCTGGGCGGGTTCACCATCATCCGCGCCGCCGATCTCGACGCCGCTCTCGTTTGGGGTCGCCGGTACGCCCTCGCCACCACCCTGCCGATCGAGGTGCGCCCCTTCCAGGGCGAGGGGTGACCCTCGACGTCGAGGCGGCCTTCCGCGCCGAGTACGGCCGGGCGGTCGCCGTGCTGGTCCGCGTCCTCGGCGACATCGACCTCGCCGAGGAGGCGGTCCAGGACGCCTTCGCCGAGGCGGTGCGGCGCTGGCCGGAGACCGGCCCGCCGCCCAGCCCGGCCGGCTGGATCATCACCACCGCCCGCCGCCGCGCCATCGACCGGCTGCGGCGGGAGGCCTCGCGGGCGGACCGGCACGCCCAGGCCGCGCTGCTGTACGCCCAGGAGCCACCGGCCGAGGAGGGACCCGTGCGCGACGACCGGCTCCGGCTGATCTTCACCTGCTGCCACCCGGCGCTCGGCCCGGCCGCCCGGGTGGCGCTCACCCTGCGCCTGCTCGGCGGGTTGAGCACCGCCGAGATCGCCCGCGCCTTCCTGGTCCCCGAGGCCACCATGGCGCAGCGGCTGGTCCGCGCCAAGGCCAAGATCCGCGACGCCGGGATCCCGTACCGCGTCCCGCGCGACGCCGACCTGCCCGACCGGCTCCGGGCGGTGCTCGCCGTGGTGTACCTGATCTTCAACGAGGGGTACACGGCCAGTGCCGGGGAGCGGCTGGTCCGCACCGAGCTCTGCGCCGAGGCGGCGCGCCTGGGCCGGCTGCTGGTCGAGTTGATGCCCGACGAGCCGGAGGCGCTGGGCCTACTCGCGCTGATGCTGCTCACCGAGGCCCGCCGCCCCGCCCGGGTCACCGCCCAGGGCGCCCTGGTCCCGCTCGCCGAGCAGGACCGCACCCGCTGGGACCAGGCGCTGATCGCCGAGGGACAGGCCCTGGTCCGCCGCTGCCTGCGCCGCAACCGCCCCGGCCCGTACCAGCTCCAGGCCGCGATCAACGCCGTGCACAGCGACGCCCCCACCGACTGGTCCCAGATCCTCCAGCTCTACGACCAGCTGTACGCCCTCACCCCGACCCCGGTGGTGGCGCTGAACCGGGCGGTGGCCGTCGCCGAGGTGCACGGCCCCGCCGTGGCGCTCGTCCTCGTCGACGACCTGCACCTCGACACGTACCACGTCTACCACGCCGTCCGCGCCCACCTCCTCCGCCGCCTGGGGCGCCCCACCGAGGCCGCCGCAGCCTACGAAACCGCCCTCACCCACACCGCCAACGAACCCGAGCGCGCCCACCTCCGCGCCCAGCTCGCCGCCCTTTCTTGATCCAGTACGTCTTTCCGAGACGACACGCCGACCAGCCTCTCGGATTCTGCGACCCGATCATGGGCACGCCGTAGCAGATGAGCCGCCGGGGTGGGGGTTCTCCACAGGCGGGGGTGGTGTCCCCAGGAAGGCGAGGCGGGGGAGCGGGCGGGGTGGGGTGGGCGGCAGCCTTCCGGGGTGCATCCGATGTTGCTGGCTCTGCTGGAGCGGGGCGGGGGAGTGGTGACCCGGCGGGTGGTGACCGAGGTGGTCCCCGAGTGGGTGCTGTGGCACGCCTGCCACGCCGGTCTACTCCTGCGCGTGCTGCCCGGCGTCTACGTCGATGCCGATCTGGCTCCTGGCGAGCCCGGCGCCTCGGGAGAGGAGGTGGGCCCGAGCCTCCCGCCGACCCAGGCCGGCCCGAACCACGAAGCCGTCCGCGTCGATCGTCCGCTCGACGCTCCGGCCTTCCTGCGTCTCGAGCCAGGAGCGAGGAGGCGTGCCGCCCTCGCCTACGCCGACGGGCGGGCGGCCCTGAGCTGCCTCACCGCCCTCGACGTGTGGGGCCTGCGCCGCCAACCCGTGGACGAGCCCGTGCACCTGGACGCGCCGCGCGGTTCAGGCGTCCGCCCCCGACTCCAGTTGGCGGTGCACCACCGCCAAGGATTCGTGGTGGGGCCGCCCCAGGTGGTGACCCGGGCGGGGATGCCGGTGGTTCGGTTGGAGCAGGCTCTGGTCGACGCGTGGCCGCTGCTGCCCGCCGCGGACCGCCCCGCACCGGTGATCCGGGCGGTGAACGATCGCCTGACTACGCCCGAGCGCATCGCCGCCGCCCTCGACCGCGCGCCGCGCCTCGCCGGTCGCGCCGAGCTGCGGACGCTGCTCGATCGGCTCCGGGCCGGCTGCCGCAGCCCGTTGGAGATCTGGGGCCACGACCATGTCTTCACCGGCCCCGGGATGCCATCGTTCCAACGGCAGAAGCGGATCGTCATCGGTCGCCGGACGATGTACCTGGACGTCTGGGCCGAGCGGGAGCGGGTCGACTTCGAACTCGACGGCGCCGCGACCCACGCCGACCCACGACAACGCGAGACAGACCTGCGCCGGGACGCGCTGCTCGCCACCGCCGGCATCCTCGTGGTGCGCTTCGCCCACCGCCGCCTGGTGCACGAGACCGACGCCGTACGCCGCGAGGTGCTGGCGATCCTGGCCAGCCGCCGCCCGAGCGCGTGACGGTGTCGGCAGGCGCGAGGCGGGCAGCCTCGCCGTCGAACACGGTCAGGCCGCACGTGGCGAAGCAGGCAGCGGGTGTGCGCCGGCGTCGCCGCGGGCCCTGCTAGCCGATAGCCCCGCCGCCGGACAAGGCGGGATGAGGTCAGTCGCGGAGGGTGCGGAGGATGCGGGTCAGGTGGGCGTGGTCGGCGGGGGAGAGATGACCGAAGAACCGGTCCGCCTCGGCGGTACGGGCCGCACGGATCGCCGCGCCGATCCGCGTACCCTCGTCGGTCAGCGTGACCAGGGTCGCGCGCCGGTCCGCCGGGTCGGGGTGGCGGGCGACGAGCCCGCGTTCCTCCAGACCGTCGACGACCTCGGTGGTGGAGCGGGGCGCGATGTGCAGGTGGTCGGCGAGCGCGCTGAGCCGCATGGGCCCGTGTCGGCCGAGCACGGCGAGGGCGCGGGCGTGGCCGGGGTTGATCTCCCACGGCTCGAGGGTCTGCCGGGACTGGTGGCGCAGCCGGCGGGCCACCGCCCAGAACAGCTCGGCCAGGCTCTCGTCGTGCGCCTCGCGCTCGTCGGCGTCCACGGGAATACGGTAGCAGCAACTCCTGTTGTTCCCTCATGATGAGGTAACCTCAGCAATAGTCCCGACAGGAAGAGGCACTCCTTGGACCCGACCCCCACCCATCGGGAGGGCCGCGGCGGCGCCCCCCGTGCCGTCTCCGCCGCCGAAAAGGCCCAGGCCCGCGACGTGTCGCTGCGCCGCATCGGCCGGCTCTTCACCGCGTACCGCTGGCAGTTGGCCACCATCACCGTGATCATCGTGATCTCGTCGGTGCTGGCGATGGCCACGCCGTTCCTGCTGCGTACCGTGATCGACCGCGCCCTGCCCGAGCGCGACCTGACCCTGCTGGTCTGGCTGGTCGTCGGCATGGTGGCGGTCGCGGCCGTGACCGCCGTGCTCGGCGTCGTGCAGACCTGGATCTCCACCCGTGTCGGTCAACTGGTGATGCACCGGCTGCGCACCGACGTCTTCACCCACCTGCACCGCCAGTCGATCGCGTTCTTCACCCGCACCCGCACCGGCGAGGTGCAGTCGCGCATCACCAACGACATCGGCGGCATGCAGACCGTCGTCACCTCCACCGCCACCTCGATCGCGGCCAACCTGACCACCGTGGTGGCCACCGCGGTCGCCATGGTGGCGCTCTCCTGGCGGCTCTCCCTGGTCTCGCTCCTGGTGCTGCCCCCGGCGATCTGGCTGACCCGCAAGGTGGCCCGGATGCGGCGCGAGATCACCGCCCAGCGCCAGCGCGAACTGGCCGACCTCAACGTCACCATCGAGGAAGGGCTGTCGATCAGCGGCGTGCAGCTCAGCAAGACCCTCGGCGCCGGCGCCGCGCTGATCGACCGGTTCGCCACCTCGTCGGCCCGCCTGGTCGACCTCGAACTCCGCTCCGAGCTGGCCGGACGCTGGCGGATGGCCACGATGACCGTCATCTTCGCCGCCATCCCGGCGGTGATCTACCTCAGCGCCGGCCTGCCCGGCACCGCCGGCACCCTCAGCATCGGCACCCTGGTCGCCTTCACCGCCCTGCAGGGCGGGCTGTTCCGCCCCCTGATGGGGCTGCTCAACGTCGGCGTCTCACTGACCGCGTCACTGGCGCTCTTCGCCCGGATCTTCGAGTACCTGGACCTCCCGGTCGAGGTGGACGACCCGGCGCACCCGGTCGAGATCGACCCGGCGCGGGTCCGCGGCCACCTGCGCCTGGAGGATGTCACCTTCAGCTACCCGGGCAGCGACACCGCCACCGTCGCCGGGATCACCCTGGACGTGCCGGCCGGCACCAGCCTGGCACTCGTCGGCGAGACCGGCTCCGGCAAGAGCACGCTCGCGGCCCTGGTCAGCCGCCTGCACGACCCCGGCAGCGGCCGCATCACCATCGACGGCGTCGACCTGCGCGACCTGCGGCTGACCGACCTCGCGGCGGTGGTGGGCGTGGTCAGCCAGGAGACGTACCTGCTGCACACCACCGTGCGGGAGAACCTCCGGTACGCCCGGCCCGACGCCACCGACGCCGAGATCGAGGACGCGGCCCGCGCGGCGCAGATCCACGACCTCATCGCCGGCCTTCCCGACGGGTACGACACCGTGGTCGGCTCCCGAGGGCACCGCTTCTCCGGCGGGGAGAAGCAGCGCCTGGCGATCGCCCGCACGCTGCTGCGCGACCCGCGCATCCTGGTGCTGGACGAGGCCACCAGCGCCCTGGACACCGAGACCGAACGGGCGGTGCAGCGGGCCTTCGACCAGCTCGCCCGGGGTCGTACCGTGATCACCATCGCGCACCGGCTCTCCACCGTGCGCGACGCCGACCAGATCGCCGTGGTCGACCACGGGCGCATCGTCGAGTCCGGCACCCACGACATGCTGATCGACCGCGACGGGCGCTACGCGGCGCTCGCCCGCTGACCCGGCGCCGCCGGGGCTCCGGCGGCGTCGGCGGAGGGCCCGAGACCATCGGGCGGTGCCTGGCAGCCACAACGAGGCTGTCGACCACTGCGGATCTTGTCGTACTAGTCTTCGCCGCATGGCCCTGCAACCGGACGAGTTCTACGACCACGCAGTCGCCGTCGCGGACAGCGAGCGCCGGCTCCCGTTGGCCCGCATGACGGGATGGGAGATCAGTCCGTTCGAGCCGGACGGACTACGCGTAGCGCCGCTGCGCCCGCCGGTGCTCCCGGAGCCCCCACGGCACGGCGAGGATCCGTCGGACTGCAACGCGTGCCGCGACCGGGACGAAGGGATCTGGTTCAACGATCACTGGCGGCTGGCCCGGATTCCGGGAGTGGGCGTCCCGCTGGTGCTCATGCTGTTACCGCGCGATCACTACGACATGGCGGATCTACCTGACGAACTGGCCGCCGAACTGGGGCTGTTGAGCACTCGCATCGTCCGCCACATCCAGGCACTGCCGCACATCTCGCGGGCCCACGTCTACCGCATCGGAGATGGTGGCGCCCACCTGCACGTCTGGTTCTTCGCTCGGCCCGAAGGACAGGCCCAGTTGTACGGGTCGTGGCTGGTCGTCTGGGACGACCTGCTGCCGGAGTACCCGGCGGACGTCGCCGAAGCTGACGCTGGAATCGTGGCGGACGCGTTGATCGCGTGCCACGGCGGCCACCGGTCGCCCACCAGCGAACCGGCCGGTCGGTAGTCGGACATCGTCAGCGGGCCAGGTCGGCGACGAGGCTCACGGAGCCCGCCACGATCACCACACCGAATATGTACGACAGGACGGCATGGGACAGCACGCTGCCCCGGATCTTCGGATCGCTGATGGCCGTGTCCGACACCTGGTAGGTCATGCCGATCGTGAAGGCGACATAGGCCAGGTCGCGGTAGGTGGTCTGCCCCTGCGCAGGCTGGCCCTCGAAGCCGATCCCCCCGGTCGTCGATCGGAATTGCAGGTCGGCGTAGCGCAGGGTGAAGACCGTGTTGACAACGGTCCACGACAGCAGGACCGTCAGCATTGCGACGCCGACGAGCAGCACCCGCGTCGAGCCGCTCTGCTTGCCGGCGAGGCTGAGAGCAAGGCCGACACCCAGCAGGCTGGTGACGCCCGCTGCTACCAGCAGCACTGCGGCGGTCACCCGCGTCTCGTCCTCACGCATGGCCATCTCCTCGGTGTGAGAGCTGTCCGCTCGGATGATGACCGGCCAGATGCTGAGGAGGAAGGAGAGCGCGGCGGCGTCCCAGCCCCCGACCGCGGCCAACTGCCACGTCATGAACGGCAGGAGCGCGAGAGCGACAATGAGCCCGATGGAGGCGACGAGGACGGCTCGCCGCAGGGCAGGGGCGTGCCAGCCCAGGCATCGGTGATACAACGTCTCCGGGGGCATGCCGGTCATCGTCCGAGTGTCGCCCATCGCACCGCCCGGCGTGCTGATAGCCGCGCACAGCGAGCTTGTTGGTAACCTGGATGGGCCACTGACCGACGTCGGTGAAGACCGCCCCACGCCTCATCGGTCATCACCACGACGCGCCACTGGCACACCGCCAACGATCAACCACTACAAGATCGGCAGGGCGCGACCTAGGCGGTCGGCGGCCCGGCGGCGCGTACCCGAGGGTCGGCCAGGGCGCGCGCCATGGCGGCGATCAGCCCGCTCCCGCACAGGGTGGGAGCGCCGACCAGGAACTCCTCGCGTTCCATCCACTCGACCCGCTCGACGCCCGGACGGTCCAGCAGCGCCTGGTCCAGCGAGCGCTCCGAGTCGTCGTCATAGCACGACCGGGCCTCGTCGCCGAGCCACAGACCCCAGTGGAAGGGGCCCAGACGCGCCGGCCCCGAGTCCGACTCGTCGTGTACCTCCAACCAGCGGTCGCGTGGCTCGGCGGGCAGGACGCCGAGGGCGTTCGCGGCGACGAGATCCGGCAGCGTCATCGGCGGCTCGCCGGGCTCGGCGGAGGGCAGCACCAGGTCGGCGAGGTCCTCGTCGTGCTCGGGGCAGGAGCAGTCCGGCCGTCGGGGCGGCGTCCAGCTGGCGGTATCGGGGCTTGCTGCGGCGGAGAGGGGCATGGGCGCATCGTAGGGGTGCCGGCGTCCCCGTGGGGGTACGCGAAAAGTCGATCTCGATTACCCGATGGCGCCTGGCATCGGTGGGTGGCGCGGTGCGGAGGCGAGTGCCGGGTGATCGACCCGGACGGCGACCCGGTGCTCTTCGGGCAGCGACGGTGTGGTCCGCTCTGGTCCTTTCATGCATGACACATTTCCGACTGCCCGCCGGAGTCGAAGATCCGATAGGGTGACCGCGAGTATTGCTCTGATCTCGCAACGTAGCTGCGCGGCGTTCGTCCCGGGGGTCCTCAATGAAGCCGATCCAGCGGTGGGCAGTTCTGATCGGAGTGAACCAGTGCGGGTACGACCTCCAGCTTCCGCCGCTGCGCTACGCGGAGAGCGACGCCCGAGCGATGAGCGACGTCCTGCTCGACCGGGAGGTCGGTACGTTCGACCCCGGTGATGTCGAGTTGTACGTCGGCGCGAAGGCCACCTGGCGTGACATCAAGCGGCGGCTGCGGGAGCTGACGCTCGACGCGGGCCCCTCCGACGTGCTGCTGGTCTACTTCGCCGGCCACGCTCTACGGCCGGAGTGGAGCAGCCAGCCCGACGCCTACCTCGTCACCGCCGATCTCGATCCCGACGCGCTGCTCAGCGAGCCGGACAACGGCCTCCGGATGGCGTTCCTGAAACGCGACGTGTTCGAGGCGTTCGCCGGCACCTCGTTCCTCATCCTCGACTGTTGCCACGCTGGCACATACCTGGACGCCGACCTGCGGCACGCGGAGGCCATGCAGACCTACCGCACCCAGGTCGACCGACACAGTGCCTTGATGGCGTGCCCGAAAGGGTCGGCGGCGAGGGAGAGCGAGGAGCACGGGCACGGCGTGCTGACCCATCACCTGCTCCGCGCGCTGAACGGCGAGGCGGCCGACGGCAACGGGCGGGTGTCCTTCGCCCAGATGGCCACCTTCGTGGCCGAACAGGGAATCCAGCCGCCACCGGTCCAACTCGTGCAGATGTGGGGGCCGACGACGGTCCTCACCCAGCCTCCGGTGCCCCGGCACGACCGGCGGCCGTTGAGCGCGCCGGCCCTCGCCGGCACCAGCCGGCCGTGCAAGAACCCGCTCGACGACCTGTCGAGCTCGATCAGCCAGCTCCTGGGGCGCCTGTTCCGCTCCGAAGCCCTGCTCGCTCCCCGGGCCCGCCAGGCCGTCGAGGCGACCAAGGCGGAGGTGATCCGGTACGCCCTGGACGCCCATTCCGTCGCCGTGGTCGACTTCTCGCCGTCCGGCATCCGCGCGATGAGCTTCACCTCCCGGTTCGACAAGGACGAACTGCATCCGCTGCTGGAGTTGAGCGCGGCCGACGCCACCCTGGCCCGGTCCTCGTCGCCGGGGCACGTCGTCTCCGACGACGCCGGGCGGCGGGTGCTCTGCGTACGGCTGCCCTCTCCGGGCCGACCGCACACCCTGGTCATCGTCGACCCGGCGCTCGCGGCGCTCGACATGGGCGAGCCGTTGGCCGTCATGCTGGAAGCCGTCTGGAGCTCCGGCCTCCCCGACGATCCGCTGCTGACGGAGATGCAGGTGATGACCGCCCTGCGTACGTCCTTCGGTCGAATGCCGTCGTCGCTCTACGAGCACGCGTTCAGCCTCTATCAGAAGCTGATCGACTCGATGACCGTCGTCTTCCAGCCGGTGGTGGAGTTGGACGTGCGCGCGGCGGGAGTGTGCATCCACAGCTACGAGGCGTTGGCCCGCCGCCGGGAGAACGAGTCCGTGGCACCCGTGACCGCGCTGCAGATGGCACACGCCTGGGGTGACCGCTTCATCATCGAACGGGACGGCCTGTTGTTCGCCAAGGCGGTCGACTCGTACGCCAAGGCCGATGCCGCCTCCCCCTGGGAGGGGACCAAACCTCTCTCGGTGAACGTCGCGGTCCGCTCGCTGCTCAGCGATGCCTACATCGCCCAGGTCGCCCGCGCGCTGACCGAGGCGGATCTGAAGGCGCGGACGGTCACCCTCGAGATCTCCGAGCACGACGAGATCGCACCCGGGCCGGGCGAGGACTGGATGCAGCGGCCGCTGACCTACTTCCACCAGCGTCTCACCGCGCTGGCTCGCCGGCTGCGGATCAGCTTCGCGGTGGACGACTTCGGCGTCGGCTACTCGTCGTTGGCGCGGATGGCGGAGCTGCCGCTGACCCAGATCAAGGTCGACCGGGCGGTGCTGCACCATCACCTGGCCCTGGAGGAACTCGGTCTGGTGGTCCAGGTCGCGCGCTACGCCAGTGACCGGGGTGACGCGTCCAGCCCTCGACCGGTCATCGTGGAGGGCTTCGACGATGACGCGCCGGTGCCGCTGAAGCAGATCTACGACCTCGGAATCCACCACGTCCAGGGCTATTTCTGCGGTGAGACGGCGTCGACGTCGTTGCGTCCGCTGAGCCCCACAGACCGGGAACGTATCGCTGCGATGGTGAGGGGTGAGCGTTGACCAGTATCAAGCTGTTGCTACCGCCCGAGGTGCTGGACGAGGTGGCGCTGCCGTACGAGGGGATCCGGGACATGTCGGCGCTGACCCTCGCCATCGAGGGCGTCGCCGTCGCCGCGAACCTGGCAACCCTCGCCGCGTTGCAGCCGCAAATGGAGAACCTGGTGGCCGCGATCCGCAACTGGCGGCTTCGGGAGCCGCAACAGTCGGTGACGCTGACGGTGAAGGGCCCGGGAATCGACCTGAAAATCGACCTGCCCCGCAACGTCCGCCGGTCCGAGCTGTTGGATCAGCTGAGACCGCTGCTCGACGAGCGACCCTGAACCGCGCCGACCGCGCACGGGCCGACCCGATCCGACGACCCGAGAAGGGCAAGTGGATCAGTCGTTTCGGCGGAACTGCGCGGGTGCCGGCCCGGCTAGTCTCTACCGGTCCTGAACAGCGATTCAACGAGGTGCGGCATCGTCATGGCGTTGCGATTCAATACTCCTCCGGGTTGGCCGCCGGCACCCGAGGGCTGGCTCCCGCCGGCCGGTTGGCAGCCGGATCCGACGTGGCCGCCGCCCCCGGTGGGGTGGCAGCTCTACGTCGACGACGCCGTGGCGCCGGGCCCCGCGAACCTGCCCGCCATGCGCGCACCGGCCGACGCCGTCGTGGCGCAGAGCCCCGCCGAGATGGTGGAGGCGCAGCCGGTGACCCCGGTGCCGGTGAGCACGGTGCCGATGAGCACGGTGCCGGTGTCGCCCCCTCCGCAGGCGCCCGCCCCGCTGGAGCCCGGTGTGCTCTGGGCCGCGGTCGGGCAGCCGCTCACCGGGATCGGCGGCGGCCGGTACAAGCTGACCGAGACCATGTTGTACTTCGAGCGAGGATTCCTCTCGACCAACGCGCAGCAGGTGCCGATCGGCGACGTGATCGACGTGGACCTGCGGCAGTCCATCACCCAGAAGGCCCGCGGCCTCGGCAGCGTGGTGGTCAAGGTGCAGCGTTCCAACGGTATCGAGTTGGTGGTCCTGGAGGACATCCCGCAGCCCCGCGAGGCGGTGGCGGTCATCAACCACACCGCCCACGCCGCGCGGCTGGCTCAACAGCAGCGGACCAACACCCGGCACTACTCCGGCCTGCCCGGCACGCCGGTGCCGCCGCCCGCCGCCCCGGGGCCGCCTGCCGCCCCGGCACCGACGGCGGCTCCCGCGCCGGTCGATCCCATCGCGCAGCTGCGCCAGCTCGGTGAGCTGCGCGACGCGGGCATCCTCACCGAGGAGGAGTTCGCCGCGAAGAAGGCCGAGATCCTGTCGCGGCTCTAGCGCTGGTCAGGGGCGGGGCCGGCTGACCTGCGGGGCGGAGGCCGGCGAGCTGCACGTACACCTCGCGCCGGGCGGTCGCCCGGCCCCGCCGGTCCAGCACGTACCCGGCCAGCCAGATCCAGCCCGGGTACGGCTCTTCCGAACCGACCGAGACGACCCGGAGCAGCAGGGCGCGGTCTCCGCCGAACTGCACGGAGGCTCGGCCGTCGACGACGAGCAGGTCGCCGGGGGAGGGGCGGTCGTTCACCAGGGACCGGAGTTCGGCGGCCGGCACTCCCGGGCGTGCATTGTCCGCCAGTCGCGCAACGCCCGCCTGAGCCGCTCGTTCTCCTGGCTCAGCTCGCGTACCCGCTGGTGCAGGTCGGTCAGCTCGTCGGCGACCACGGCCTGGAACCGGCGTACCTGATCGGGGTCGCCGTCGCGGTGCGGCCGGAAAGCGTGGGTGCGGACCTCGTGCGGCGTCGGCCGGGCCGGGGCGCCGCCGGGATGCAGCTCGGTCACGGGCGTCCTCTCGCGAGTCTGTCTGGAAGGGCGGGCCGCGCGCACGCCGGCCGCGCGCGGCCCGCCGGCCCCGCCGCCGCAGCTCCCATCAGCGGTACGGCAGCGGAGCGGTCCGGTGGGTCGGGACGGGCACGCGCACCCGCCCCGACCAGGGGGATGAGCCGAACTCGTTGCCACGCGAGGAGCGGCTCACCAGCAACATAGCTAGAACAGTCAGATGAGTCAACGCTGCTTGTTGGGCGCGTCGCGTTGTGATCGAATCGGGTTGCCACGCGAGGAGTGCCATGCGAGAAGTGCCGGACTACTGGCGCATCGCCGACGATGTGATCGCCGACGTCAGGACCAAGAGACTCAAACCGGGGGACAGGCTGCCCTCGATCAGCCAGTTGCGCGACCAATACGGGGTGAGCCACGGGACCGTGCAGATGGCCTACGCCCGGCTGGAGGCCCTGCGGGTCATCCGGCGACAGCAGGGCAAGGGCGTCTTCGTGACCGATCCGAAGACCTGGATGCGCGAACCCTGAGCCTGTCGGCAATGTCTTGAGCAACCGCCGGTCGGGTCCCGGTGGTTCCGCCGTCAGTCGGTCACGGCCCAGCGCCGACCGTTCGGAGGGTGCTAGGTGATCAACTTCGGTGCATGCTGGTCGATGTGAAGAGCTTCGTGGGCGTCACGGATGAGAAGTGGTATCGGTTCCTGGCTGCACGCCCAGGGCTGACCGAAGTCAACTTCTGGCGGCCATCCGGTGGCGGTTTTCGTGCCCTGACGCCTGGCGAACCCTTCTTCTTCAAGGCTCACTACCCACTCAACCGCGTCATTGGCGGAGGCTTCTTCAGTGGCTTCACCCAGCTGAAGATTTCCGAGGCCTGGGAACTGTTCGGTGAGGCGAACGGCGTCGCGAGTCTTGACGAGATGCGCGGCAACGTCGGGCGATACCGTAGGCAGCCGATCGGACTCGACGAAGACCCGGTGATCGGTTGCATCTTCGTTCGGGACACCACGTTTTTTCCCGACGGGTCCACTGTTGATCCGCCGCCTGGCTTCGCCTCGAATGTCGTGCACGGAAAAACCTACGACCTTGCCGACCCGTCCGTCGCGGGATACTTCGACCTGCTCATCCACCGTCTAATCGGCACCACCGTTGAACTCGACCTGAGTGAGCCGTGGCATCGGCCCGGGCCGGTGTACGGCGATCCGAGGTTACTGCCTCAGCGCCTCGGGCAGCAGTCTTTCAAGGCCGTGGTGCTCGGCGCCTATGGACGACGCTGTGCCATCACCGGAAACAGGGTTCGGCCGGTGCTGCAGGCGGCACACATCCGACCGCTGCCTCAGGGTGGGGAGCATCGCCTCGACAACGGTCTGCTACTCAAGGCGGACGTGCACATCCTGTTCGATCGGGGCTATCTGGGCGTCGACCCTAAGTATCGCCTGATGGTCAGTCCTCGGCTGCGTCAGGACTTCGGCAACGGTGACCAGTTTTATGCCAAGGCCGGCAGTCAGATCAGTGTGCCTGAGCGGAAGGCTGACCGACCGAACGGCGAGTTCCTCGAATGGCACGTCGAAACCGTCTTCAAAGCTGCCTGAGACGTTCGTGTGCAATCCAGCTTCGCCTCCGGTGGTCACGCCTGGATGCGAGCGTCATCGCGGACGGCTGGATCAACGCCGACAACATCCTCCACTCGGTGCGGAGCAGTCGCTAGGCGGCGGCGCCGCAGTACACGCACTCGTTGCGCTCGGACCAGTCCTTGCGGTCCAGCGTCCCCGGATCGATCGCCCGGTGCCCGAAGTGCCGGCGCACCGCCATCCGGAACATCCACAGCTTTTCGGCGAACCGGTGGTACGCCTCGTGCCCCTCCGCGGTGCGCAGGTCCTCACCGGCGCGGATCAGCCGTTGCATGTCGACCAGCCGGTGGAACGCGTCCTCGCCCGCCACCACCAGCTCCGGCGTACCGGACATCAACAGCCGTTCGCGTTCCTGGTACGCCCCGGACTCACTCATCGCCCGGGTGGTCGCGGCGCGGTCACCGGCGGCGGCGTTGCGCAGCATGCTGTGCGCGGTGCCCAGGGCGAGCGCGAAGTCGATGCAGGTGCGCCACCGGTCGAGGTCCCGGTCCCGGTCCCGGGTGTCCCGTCCCCGCCGCAGGTCGACCAGGAAGCTGCCGGAGAGCGCGATGAGGGCGCCCGCTCCCGTGCTCAGCAACGGCATCCAGTCCATGCCGGACATCGTGCCATCCCCGGGGAAGCAGCCGAGATCGCGTGGACGCTCCACCGGACGGCGGCACCGGGATGTCATCGACCGTTGTGGACGAATTCGGTCGCCGGGGACTTCCTGGGCGAGTCCGCCGGGCCCGACACTATGAGTCGACATCGATCGATGCCTCGTGATCCGGAGGGCCTGTTGACCACTCTTGTGACCCCGCCCGCCCCGCTCGCCCGCCTGCGCCGCCTGGTCGGCACGTTCGCCCTGCTCACCGCCATGGTCGCCGGGGCGCTCGTCGGCCCGTCCGTGGTGACCCCGGCGCTCACCCACTCCGCGTCCGCCGCGGTCTACAGCTCGTGCACGATGGCCCGCTGCACGGACGCCCGCACCGCCCGGTCCGGCTGGGCCGCCAAGGGCTTCCCGACCAGCCGGGGCTGGTACACCTGGAGCGGCGGACTCTACAACTTCGCCGGCGGCCAGTTCTACAACCGGGAGGGCCAGCTCCCCGCCAACGCCACCTACCACGAGTACGACGTCTACCCCCGGGCGTACGGGGCCTCGCGGGACGCGTACCGGATCGTGGTCAACCGGAGCACCGGGGTCACCTGGTTCTCACCGGACCACTACGCGAACTTCTACCGACTCTGAGCGGGCAGCGGTCGGGCCGGGGACCAGCCGGCCCGACCGGACGGGGAGGATGACCGGATGGACGCGCCCGACCTGCCACCGTGGCTGGAGCTGACCGCCGAGCCGACCCCCGGCACCGTCGTCGTGCCAGGAGCCGCCGCCCGCAGCCGTGGGGACCTGTTCGGGCTGCTCGCGCAGGCACTCGACCTGCCCGAGTGGTTCGGGCGCAACTGGGACGCACTGGCCGACTGCCTGCTCGACTCCGACGACGCCGGCCCGCTGGCCCTGCGCGTCGATGACGCCGAGCAGCTCCTCGCCGACGAGCCGCCCGCGCAGTTCGCCACCCTGCTGCAGGTCTGCGACGACGTGTCGTCGCACGGCCGACACCCGTTCCGGCTCGTCCTGCGCACCACCGACGAGCGGCTGCCCGCGCTGCGCCGCCGCGTCGCCGCCGCGACGTCCTGACCCGATGGTGCCGGCAACCGGGCCACCGCCGCCCGCCGGCGGCCGGGCCGTCGCCGGTTGCGGTCGGCGGGCATCATGGCGGGGTGGAGCTGGAGCTGACCGTCCCGGAAAGGGCACTGTGGACGGCGTTCCCGCGCCGTGGCCTGGTGGACCTGACCGACGCCGAGGATCGGGTCGTCCGCGCGGCGGTCGTCCGGGCCCTGCTGCTCGGGGCGGTACCGCCCGAGCCGGGTGAGCTGGCCGCCCTGACGCTGGTGGGCGCGGAGATCACCGGCACCCTCGACCTGTCGTACGCGGAGATCCCGTACGCGGTGCGAATGAGTCGCTGCGTGTTCACCGACCGCGTCGAGCTGGTGGGCGCGCGCACCCGGGAGATCGACCTCGCCGGTTCCCAGCTGGCCGGGGTCTGGGCCGACAAGGCGGTCGTGGCGGGCAACCTGCGGCTGACCGACGCCCGGTGCGCCGACGGCGTCCGACTCGCGGCCGCCACAATCGACGGTGCGCTCGACCTCGACCGGGCGTGGCTGTCGGGGGCGCCGGCGCTCGACGCCCGGCTGCTCTCGGTCGGGCACGACGTCCGGGGCGACGGCCTGCGGTGCACCGGGGAGGTCCAGCTGCACCATGCCGACATCCGGGGATCGGTACGGCTGCACGGCGCCGCGCTGGCCAATCCGCAGGGGCGCGCCCTCGCCGCCGTCGGCCTCGCGGTCGGCGGCACGCTGAGCTGCTGCAACGGCTTCACGGCCGAGGGCCGGATCACCATCTCCTTCGCCCGGGTCGGCAGTCAGGTCTGCTTCGAGCACGCCCGGCTGCGCACGCCGGTGCTGAACTGCCGGCAGCTCCAGACGACCGAGCTGGTCCTCGCCACCGACGGGCCGGTCGAGGGGCGGGTGGACCTCCGGCACGCCCGGCTGGGGGTGCTGCGCGACGACCCCGAGAGCTGGCCGGCGGCGCTGCGGCTCGACGGCCTGGTCTACGAGAGCATCCACTCCCGGGCCGACGTCCGGCAGCGCCTCGCCTGGCTCGGCCGCGACGAGGACGGCTACTCACCCCAGGCGTACGAGCAGTTGGCGGGGATGTACCGGCGGCGCGGCGAGGAGGACGCCGCCCGTACGGTGCTGTTGCGGGGGCAGCGGCACCGACGATCGGGACAGTCCCCGGTCAACCGGTTCTGGGGCCTGCTCCAGGACGTCACCGTCGGGTACGGGTACCGGCCCGGCCTGGCCGCGATGTGGCTGGTGGCGCTGGTCGTCGTCGGCACCGCGGTCTTCGAGGCCGTACCGCCGACGCCGCTGGACCCGACGAGCCCGGTGCGGTTCCGGGCGCCCGTGTACGCGATCGACCTGCTGCTGCCGCTGGTGGACCTGCGCCAGGAGTCGGCCTTCGTGCCGACGGGCGAGACGGTGTGGGTGGCGTACGGGTTGATCGCCGCCGGGCTGATCCTGGTCACCACCATCGCCGCCGGCACCACCCGGGTCCTGCGCCGCTCCTAGTTGGGCCGGTCGAGGATCGCGCTGAACCGCTCCTCGGCCAGGTCCAGCTGGGCGAAGATGTGTCGCTTCACCGGCGCCGACAGCGGGGTGTCCGGGCGGCTGATCAGGTCGCGGAAGACGGGCACCAGCGGCCGGTACTTCGCCGCCGACCGGGCCACCTTCGGTCCGATCGTGTAGACCACGCCCACCCCGTTGTCGGTGAAGTCGGACATCTTGATCACCCGCGCCCACGGCTCCCGGTCCAGGCTGGCCGCCACGTGCTCCCGGTACTGGGCGTTGCGGTCGCGGTCGGGGTCGTACTCCGGGTTGGTGACCGCGGCGACCAGCCGGGCGACCCGCGGGCCGAAGCGCGCGGCCAGCGTGGCCAGCGCCGCGGCCGTCGGGTCGGCGACGTCGGTGCCGGCCAGTTCGCCCGGATGGTCCTCCACCGCGTCGTGCAGCAGGCCGGCGACGATCACGTCCACGTCGCGCACCTGGTAGTGGTGCATCATCCGGATCGCCACCCGCAGCAGGTGGTTGAGGTACGGCTCGCGCACCCGCCGGTCGTCGCGGTGCAGCTCGGCGGCGAGGTCGAGGGCGGCGGCGAGCCGCTCCCGCGCGGCCGGGTCGAACGCCCGGATCTCCAGCCGGAACCGTTCCAGCAGGCCGGGTTCGCCATGGATCTCGGTGATCGCGTGCATCGGCATGGTGGCGAGGTACGGCGGGAACTCCATGCACCACTTATAGCCGATCTTCACTACCGGCCCGACCGGGCGGTCGGGTACGCGACCGCTCGGCGATTCGGTGGTCAGTCGGGGGCCGGGCCGAGACTGTCGCGACGGACGAGTTCGGCGGGGAGCACCTCGACCCGGGGACGGCCGACGGCCGGTTCCAGGGCCAGGGTCATCGCGCGGGCGCCCAGTTCCACCAGAGGCAGCCGGACGGTGGTCAGCGCGGGCGTGACGTCGGCGGCCACCGGCATGTCGTCGAAGCCGACGACGGAGACCTCATCGGGGACCCGGATGCCCCGGGCGCGCAGCAGGGTCAGCGCGCCCACCGCCATCGAGTCGTTGAGCGCGGCCAGCGCGGTCAGCCCCGGCGCCGCGGCCAGCAGCTCGTCCGCCGCGCGGGCGCCGCCGTCGCGGGTGAAGTCGGCGTATCGGACCCGCTCCGGCGGCAGTGCGGTTGCCAGCCCCTCGGCCACCCCGGCGAGGCGGTCGCTGGTGGTGGTGAGCTGCCGGGGACCGGCGATCACGCCGACCCGGTGGTGCCCCAGCCGGCGCAGCTCCGCGCCGAGCCGGCGCGCGCCGTCGGCGTTGGCCGGCAGCACCGCGTCGCCGGGGTGCTCGTGCCGGCCGATCACCGCCACCCGGCCGCCGGTCGCCTCGTACGCGGCCAGCTTCTCGGTGAGCCGGGCGGTGAAGTCGGCGTCGTGGTAGCCCGAGCCGGCCAGCACGATGGCGGCGACCTGCTGGCCCCGCAGCATCTCGACGTACTCCAGCTCGCGCTCCGGGTCGCGGTAGCTGTTGCAGATGATGACCAGCCGGCCCTGGTCGGTGGCCACCCGTTGCAGGCCCCGGGTCACCTCGGCGAAGTACGGGTCGGAGACGTCGTGCACCACCACGCCGACCACGCTGCGCTGCGGCCGGGCCAGCAGCTGGGCGTGCGCGTTCGGGACGTACCGCAGGTCGGCGACGGCCCGCAGCACGCGCTCGCGCAGCTCGTCGGCGACCGGCTTGCTGCTGCCGTTGATGACCCGGGAGGCGGTGGCGGGGGAGACGCCCGCCCGGCGGGCGACGTCGGCCAGCGTCGCCAATGGCCACCCCCTGCCCGCCTCGGTCCCGCGCCCCGCGGTCGGGCACAGGCTACCGTACGGGTGCCAGGAAAGCCCTTGCCTGTGCTGCGGGCCGCCGCCTACGACTGCTAGAAAGCGCCTGCCTGAGCCGTGCACGAGCAGATCGCCCGCGCCGGCGCGCGGATCGCCGCGTTCCAGGTGGCGGACCGGTTGACCCCGCTGCCCGAGGGGGTGCTGCTCGGCCGGGCCCTGCCCGGGGAGGGCTGCGTCGAGCTGCGCCGGCTGTGGCAGGCGGTCGACGCGGCCGGCTACACCGGCCCGGTCGAGGTGGAGGTCTTCCAGGCCGACCTCTGGTCCCGCCCCGGCCCCGAGATCCTCGCCGCCGCCATCACCGCCCCCCGCACCCACCTCCTCTAAAACCCCCTCACCCCCCGTCCTCTGCCGGGCGCTTTCACGGAAAGAGTGGCTATTCCGCGGGGAATGGCCACTCTTTCTCGGAAAGAGCGGGCGAGGGGGTGGGGTGGAGGTGGGGGTCAGCGGGTGGGGAGGGCGGCGGTTACCCGGACGGCCTTGACGATGGCGGGGATCGAGCCGATCAGGAGGACCAGGCCCCAGACGATCGCGACCACCGCGAAGACCAGCGCGCCCACGTCGTCGAGGATGCTCACCACGACGACCGGCACCAGGTTGTGCAGGAACTCCAGCAGCACCGTGCAGAGCAGCGTGGTCAGCGCCAGCAGCACCAGCCCCTTGTTCTGCAGGAAGCGGGGCTGGGCGAGCAGCAGCAGCACCACCCAGACCAGCTTGAGCAGCAGCACCAGGCCGAGCAGCAGGCTCGCCTCGCCGACCGGGAAGAAACCCCACAGCGCCAGGTACGCCAGCGTGCCGAAGGGCGCGGCCAGGAAGAGCGAGACCATGATGGACAGCTCCACGAAGGCGAGCACCAGCATCAGCAGCGACACCAGGATCAGCACGATCGAGAAGACCAGCGTCGCCACGCCCTGCACCCGCCCCTGGACCCGATCCGGCACCACCAGGCTCAGGCAGAACAGCCCCGTCGTCCAGAGCGCCACCACGTCGATCAGCGCCAGGTAGCCGGTGCCCCGACCGGAGGGCTCGTCGACCCGGCCCACCTCGCCGACGTCCACCCCCAGGTCCTGCGCGCTGGCCCGCAGCGAGCCGCCCGCGTCCCCGCCGCCGGTGAGCAGCGACGAGCCCAGCTCCACCCCGACCACCAGGGCCACGGCCAGCAGCGCCAGCAGCAGGAACGGCTTGCGCAGCTCACCCACGACGGGCCTCCTCGCGGACGTACCTGACCCGGACGGCGACCATCCGCTCCCGCCGGGCCGCCGGGACCGGGCGGGCCCGGCGGGGCGACCGCGGGGGCCGGTGACGGCCGGCCGCCCGGCGGCTCAGGATCCGATCGTGACCGCGCACGCCACACCTCCCGCACAGCCGACGGTGATCTCGCTGGCCCGGTCGACGGCGACCTTCGCCACCGCCGTGCCGTCCTCGCCCGGCTCCACCTCGTCGTCCACGGTGAAGCCGGCGTCCCGGGGCGCCGGCGCGGTGACCCGGAACCGGCCCGGGCTACGCAGCACCAGGGTGCGCAGCCCGTCCGGGTCGGCGACGCGCAGCACGCAGGCGCCGACCACGGCGAGGGTGTCCCCGGTACGGTCGCAGCCGGCCCGCACCGTCGCCGGGTCGACCGTGGCGCTGTCGCCGACCAGCCGGCCCAGCCAGCGGACGGCGCCGTCGTCGTCCGGGCCGCCCCGGTCGCCCCGACCCGCGCCGACGGCCACCACGAAGAGCACCACCAGCAGGACGGCCAGCCCCACCAGCAGCAGCTTGCGTCGCCCGCTCATCGCCGGGCCGCCGCCGCCCCGCCGACCTCGGTGAACCGGATCTGGTCGATCCCGGCGAAGTACCGGTCGAAGGCCTGCGTCTTGCTCACCGCCACCAGGGTCACCTGGTGCGGCCCCTTGCCGAGCCGCAGCGTGCCGACGTCCTCGAAGTCGGTGCGGACCACCTTCGGGGTGAAGCCGAGGAAGGTCCCGCCGACCTGGATGCCGTCGATCTGGAAGATGGTGTTGGCGTAGTCGAACGAGGTGGTGCGGGCGGCGGAGAACCGCCAGACGGCGTCCTTCGGCAGGTCGACGGTCATCGTGACCTGGTCGCCGACCGCCAGGCCCTGGAAGAACAGCTGCCGGTCCTGCGACCAGGTGACCCCGCAGCAGTTCGGCTGGACCACCACCTTCGCCGCGGCGCCGGTCGGCGACTCCACCTTTGCCTGCGCCACCAGACTCTCCGCCTCCAGCGTGACCACCTGCGGCTCGCCCGGGGCGGGGGCGTCCTCCGGCCGGGTCACCAGCCAGCCCACCACCGCCCCGACCAGCAGCACCAGCGCCACGGCCGCGGCGATCCACGGCCAGGGGGCGCGGCGGGGCGGGGCGACGGCGCGGACCTCGTACGTCACCCGGCCGCTGGAGCGGGAACTCTCCTCGGGCGCGGTGTTCGCCGAGTAGGCGAAGCCGGTCATGTCGTAGCGGCGGGGCGCGGTGCCGGGCGGCACGGCGAGGCGGACCAGGAAGGAGACCGACCCCTGGCCGGGTACCACCCGCTGCGGTTCGGCGACGGTGAACCAGGACCGCTGGCTGCCCTCCCCGGGGGCGACGTCGAAGACCACGGTGTCCGGGGCGGCGCCGGGGTTCGAGACGGTGAAGGTGAGTTCGCCGTGGTTGCCGGTGTCGAGGGTGAACTGCTCGGCGGCGGCGACGACGGCCCATTCGGTGGTCATGACGGCTCCTCTGCGGACGGTCCCGGAGGTGGAAGGGTGCGTGGGGGTGGGACGGCGGCCCGGCCGACGGCCGGCCCGGTGGGCAGCGGCGGCGGGTCGACGGGCGGTTCGGGGGCGGCCGGCGGCTCGGCGGGTGCGGCGTCGCCGAGCAGGACGACCTCGGCGGTGACCGCGGCCGGCTTCTCCGCGGCCACGATCCGGCTGATCAGGTCGAGCGAGCCGGCGGCGGCCGGCGGCACCCGGACCACCAGGTGGAAGGGGCGGTCGACCGGTTCGTCCAGCACGAAGCCGGTCACCCCGGTGGCCAGTTCCAGGGCGCTCCGCATCCCGTACGGGGTGCCCCGCCAGCGGGCCAGGTGCGCGCCGTGCGCCACCAGGTCCCGCAGCCGCCCCACCGGCAGCGCCAGCGGCGCGTCCGGGCGGGGCGAGGCGAGCACGTGGTCCATCGCCACCCACCGGGTCAGGTACCCGACGAACCCGTCCGGCGCCCGGTACGGGGCGAACAGCGCGTCGACGTCGGCGAGCACCGCCTCGTCCGGGGCGTGCAGCGCCTCCATCGTTTCCAGCAGCGCGAACAGCACGCTGCCGGGGACGCTGGCCCGCTGGTACGCGGCGGGCAGCAGCCGCTCAATCGCCGCTCGGCGCATCCTGCCGCACCACCTCGATGTCGTGCTCGCCGGAGCAGAGCAGCCAGGTGTCGGGGACGGTCACCACGTCGGCGGTGGCCTGGTTGGCGCTGGGCGTCCAGTCCACGGCGTTGCCGCTGCGGTACACCCCGCGCTCGCCGCCGGCCAGGACCAGCCGGTCGGTGCCGCCGGTGGCGGCGATCGCGTCGACCGGTACGAACCGGGACCGGTCCCGCAGCGGCAGCCCGCAGTTGACCATCACCGGCTGCCACTGCGGCTGCGCGGCGAGGGTGTCCAGTCGCACCACCCCGCCGCTCTGGGTGGCGGCCAGCGCGAGGGTGCCGGCGAAGGCCAGGTCGCGGCAGGTGCCGCCGATCCAGCCGGCCTGCACCGACTGCCACTTCACGTCCGACTCGAACAGCCGGGTGCGGTGGCAGCCCTGCCCGGGCTTCTTCGGGTCCGGCTCGCCGGCGCCCGACCAGAGCAGGGTGGCCGGGCCGTCGTACTGCACGGCGAGGACCCGGTTGTCCACGTTGGCCAGGCCCACGTGGGTGAAGCTGCCCGGGCGGCCGGCGGCGGTGGAGAGGTAGACCCCGAACCCGGCCTGCGCGGCGACCGCCACCCCGGGCGCGCCCCGCTCCGAGACGAAGGCGCGCACGGCGTAGAAGCCGCGGTCGGCGTCGGCCGGGTCGACCAGGATCTGCAACGGCACCGAGCCGGGCAGCAGGGAGACCTCGTACAGGCCGGTGTCGGTGGCCAGCAGCAGCGCGCCCGCGCCGTCCCGGTCGATCCACGCCACGTCGGAGATGCGGGAATCCAGGTCGGTCAGGAGCGACCAGTTCTCGCCGAGGTCGGTGCTCAGGTGCACCCGGGAGCCACCGGCGGCCCGGACGGTCACCGCGGCCACCGAGCCGGGGCGGGCGGTCACGCCGGGGCGTACCGGGGCGGGGGCGGGGGACACCCGCACCACCGTCTCGCCCTCGAACCGGCCGGCCGGCTCCCAGCCCGCACCGGCGTTGGTGGAGCGGAACAGCACCTCGCCACGGCCCGCGTACCAGGTGCGGGCCTGGTACTGGTCCACGGCGAGGGTGCGGACCTCGGCGTCGGGGGCCTCGTCGACCACGAACCGCACCGATTCCACGTAGCGCACACCCGGCTCGGCGTGCTCCAGCATTCGGTAGACGTTGGAGGCCCGCAGCGGCTCGCCGAACGCCCAGCCGGCCGGGTTCAGCGTGGTGGGCAGCGGGCTCAGCGTCTGGTGCAGCCGGTCGTGGATGCGCCGCCGTACCGCCTCGGCGTCCTCCTCCCGGCGCACCACCACCCGGGCCCGGATGGAGACCGCCTTGTAGCGGGCCCAACCGGCCCGGCAGCTCGTGCCGAGGGCGCGGCGGCGGTCCAGGTCCGCCTCGACCCGGCGGCGCGCCTCCTCCACCTCGTGCTCGCGCAGCACCGACACCGGCAGCCGGCCGCCGGGGCGCGCCTCGTCCGGCACGTACGGCACCAGCACCACCTCGACCTCGCCCGGCCGGGCGAAGCTGTAGACCGCGGCCCGGGTGAAGGCGCGCGCCCGGGCCACCGCCCCGGAGCCGGCGGCGAGGATCTCGAAGTCCCGGGCGGTCACCGCCCGCTGCTGGGCGAAGAACTCGTACGGCCCGCGGACCAGCGCCGAGTCCAGCGTCTCCATGTCCCGCCCGCCGCTGGCCGGCTCCGGGTTGTCCGCGCGTACCCCGGGCAGCGGGTCGCGCAGGCTGGTCAGCGTGCCGGCGGCGACGTTGCCGGTGCGCCCGCCGCCGGCCCGGTACCAGAGTCGGATCCCCGCCCCGGCCGGCGGCACCGCGGCCACCGTCACCAGTCCGGAACCGGCCGCCCCGGCCGCCGCCACCCCGGCCGGCCCGTCGCCGGACGGGCGCAGGTCCAGGGCGGGGGCGAAGGTGACCACCCCCGAGCAGCGGTCCACCAGATACACCTTGGCCTGCGGGCCGACCCCGGCGAAGCTGTCCACCGGCCGCCAGATCTCGTACGTCCGTCCCTCGTGCTCCCGGGCGGCCGCGCCCAGCTCCACCGAGCCCGGCGGCACCTCCACCCCGAGCAGCAGGTCCAGCGGCTCCGCCGTCCGGGCCAGCGGCGCCCGGGCGGCCCGCAGCGCCTGCCCCGGCTGCCCGGTGCCGGTGCCGAGCAGCTCCGCCTCGACCGGCTCGCAGTGGTGCATCCGCACGGTCGCCTCGGACTGCCCGGCGGCCAGCGTCGCCGGCTCGGTGGTGACGAAGACGACCGGTCTCGGGTCGGCGCCACGCGCCGCGGCGACCCGGGTGCCGGCGGGGATGCGCACCGCGCCGTGCTCGCCGCCGGTACGGGTGAACCGCACGTCCGCCCAGGCCGCCGACGGGGCGTGCCGGGCCACCCCGAGCAGGTTGAGGAACTGCACGTACGCCTTCTCCGGCAGCTGGTTCAGCCGGTAGATCATCACCTCGGTGAGGTGCGCGAACGCCTCCACCAGGGCGATACCCGGGTCGTGCGCGGACAGGTCCGTCCAGGCCGGACAGGACTGCCGGATCCGCTCCCGGGCCTCGGCGACGAGGTCGAGGAAGGCACGGTCGTCGAGGTGCGGCACGGGCAGTGTCATGACAGATCCCCCTCGGCGTGGTCGCGGACCGGCCCGTCGGTCTCCTCGTCGTCGGGGAGCAGGTCGACGGAGAAGACCAGCTGGCCGGGGGAGAGGCTGGCCCGGACCCGGTAGTCGAGCCGGATCACCAGCCGCCACTCCTCGTCCCGGTCCGGTCCGGCGTCGACGTCGATCACCTCGACGCGTGGCTCCCAGCGCCGGATCGCCTGCCGGACATAGTGGATGGCCAGGCCGGCGGTGGTGTCGTCGTTGGGCGCGAAGACCAGCCGGTGCAGCCGGGAGCCGTACCCGGGGCGCATCAGCCGCTCGCCCGGGGTGGTGGAGAGCAGCAGGTACAGCGCCTGGCGTACCGTCTCGTCGCCCTCGGTCATCGCGAGCCCGCCGGCCGCGGTCAACGCCAGACCCCCGGAGCGGCCGGCGTCGAAGCCGGCGCCGACGAAGCGGAAGGCCCTCATCGGTCCGCCTCCACCAGGCTCTGGCGCGGGTCGCGGACGGTGTGGTGGACCAGGCCCGGCGGGGTGCCGTCGGTGAGCCCGTCCAGGTGCGACAGGACGATCCGGTGCCCGTCGACGCGCAGCCAGTCGCTGTAGCCGACCCGCACCGGCAGCGTCTTCGTGCAGGGCTTCACCGTCGGCCCGTAGTTCGGGCAGGCCACGATGTCCCGCCCCTGCGGGTCGTCGTCGACCAGCACCGGTACGCCGGTGACGGTCACCCAGCGCTGCGACGCCCGGTTGGTCACCCGCCCGTCGTGGTCGCAGGTGATCACGGATTGCAGGTGGATCCAGCGCATCAGCGGCCTCCTGAGCTCTGCCGGGCGAGCGCGGCGGCCCGCTCCCGCGCGGTCGGCGCGTCCTCGGTCGTGTCGGCGTGCAGGAAGTCGACGCTGCGGGCGCGTACCACCATCGCCCGGCCCGGCGCGGAGAGCACCAGGTCGGTGGCGGCGTGCAGGGTGGTCAGCTCCGGTGTCAGCTCCAGGAAGCTGCCGGTGTCGGTGGCGAGCTTCAGGCTGCGCGCCGCGTCGTCCACCACGATCGTCTGGCCGCTGCCGGTCCGCACCGACCACCGGCCGGACCGCCCGTCGGCGATGCCCGCGTCGTACGGCTCGACCGCGCCGAAGAGCGAGCCGAGGACGATCCCGGCGGCCGGTTCGCCCCCGGGCAGCGCCACCAGCACGGTGTCCTCCGGGTCGGGCAGCGCCACGATCCCCTTGCCGGCCCCGGCGCCGGGGCAGAGCACGGCCAGCCAGCCGGCGTCCAGGTCCCCGTAGGCGGGGAGGGTGAGCCGGACCCGGCCGAGCCGGTCCGGGTCGTCGACGTCGGTGACCGTGCCGAGGGTGACCACCGCACCGGCGACCGGGGCGGGTGCCGGGGCGGGCGGCGGGACGGTGCTGAACCGGGTCAGGTGGCCGTTGGCGTCGATGGTGTGCACCACCTCGGTCAGTACGTACACCCCGGCGACCGGGTCGGCGATCCCGGCCAGCTCGACGCGGCGGCCGGGCCGCAGCGCCGGGTCACCCTCGGCGACCCCCTCGGCGGTGACCAGCGCGGCCACCCGGGCGTCCAGGCCGGCCTGGGCGATCGCGGCCAGCTCGTCGTCGCTGCGGCCGGGCTGGTCCACCGCGGTGCGCACCCCGTCCGCGCCGACGGCGGCCGGGTCCGGGTCGAGCGGGATGCGCCGGCCGGTGCGCGCCGCGTCGGCCCGCTGGCTGATCGGCTCGGCGCGCTGCGGATGCCAGCCCAGGGCCGCGCTCTGCCCGGCGGCCCGGTCCAGGTTGGCCGCGATCCGCAGCGAGTGCAGGGTGCGGCCGAGGGTCAGGGTGACGGGTTCGCCGTGCCCGTCCAGGGTGACCAACCGCAGCCGGTCCTCGTCGTCGGCGAGGTGCAGCCCGGCCCGGCCGGCCACCTCCAGCAGCAGGTCGAGGTCGCTGTGCCGGTGCTGGAGCACGCGCTCCAGGCGCGGACCGTCCTGCTCGGCGTCGACGTCCAGGCCCACCCCGGCGCAGAGGTCCCGGGCCAGGTCGGCGGCGGTCACCGACTCGAACACCCGCAACTGCTGCCGCTTGCGCAGCCGGTGCAGCGACTGGTAGCCACGCAGCCGGACCAGCGCGGCGCCGTCGGCGGCGTACTCCACCTCGACGCAGGTCACCTCCCCGGTGAACAGGCCGGCGTCGGCCAGCCGGACGTCGAGCCTCGCGCCGGTCGGCACCGTCGGGCCCGGGCCGAGGTCCAGCGCGGCGGGGCCGGGGCCGGCGGCGTAGCCGATCTCGCACTGGGTCGGCTGGTCCAGGCGCCCGGCGATCCGCACCGACCGGAGCCGGCGCCCGTCCAGCGGTACCCCTTCGAGCAGCACGGTCGGCCAGGCGGTCACGGCGTACCCCCCGGCGGGGTCGGGGTGGTGGTGGCGGCGGTCAGCGGGGGCACCGCGAGGGCGGTGCCGGCCGGCACGGTCAGCGGATCGGTGATCCGGTTGTGCTCGGCCAGCAGCCGCCACCGCAGCGGCGAGCCGAGCGCGTCGTGGGCGAGCAGGTCGAAGCGGACCCCGGAGTACCCCGGCACGGCGGAACCGTCCCCGGCGGCCACCACCGCCGAACCGGGCGCGGCCACCGGGGTGGTGGCGGCGGCCAGCTCCTCGTCGAAGCCCTCCTGGGCCTCGTCGGCGGACTCCGCCACCCGCACCAGCTTCAGCCGCAGCCAGGACCGCCGGGGCGAGCCGGTCAGGGTGAACGCGTCGAACCGTTCGGCGATCGCGACGATCACGCCGGGGACGTTCCAGGTCTTGCCCCAGACCAGCCGGACCAGCGGCGGCCGCAGCCAGCCGTGCGCGGTGGCCGAGTTCTCCGCCAGCATCCACAGTGGACGGGTGAGGGCGCGCACGTCCTCCGGGCGGGTCGGCGCGTCCACCAGGTCCGTGTCGAAGAGCAGGTCGAGCACCAGTTCGGTGCGGCCGCCGCCGGTGAAGACCAGCGGGTCGTCGGCGAGGCCGGCGCCGGTGAGCTGCCCGTCGCCGACGCCGCGCGGGCGTACCCCGGCCAGCCGGGTCACCTGCACGGTCTCCGGGTTGAGCAGGCAGTCCACCCGGACGCCGGAGGAGTCCACCAGGAAGGCCACCCGTTCCATCAGGCCCCCCGCTGCTCGTGGTCGAGGCGGCGCAGCCGCTCACCGTCGGCGTCGCCGGTGGCCGGCCGCCATGCCGGGTCGTCGGGCAGTGCCGGCCACGGATCCCCGGCCCACCGCCCCGCCGGCCCCGTCGTGGTCGCTCCCGTCGGGGGTACGCCCCCGGCGTCGTCCCGCGCCGGCCCGTCCGGCAGGACGGGCCACGGGTCGGGTGCCGGGGTGGGCGTGACGGTGCCGGGCCACCCGCTGCCGGGCTGTGCCGCCGGCCACCGGTCGGCGGACCACGATCCGTTGTCGAGGCCGGTGCGCGCCGGTGCGGCGATGCCGGGGTGCTCGGCCGTCCGGGCGGGGTCACCGGGGTACGCCTCGGGCGCCCGACCCGCCCCGGGGCCGACCGGCGGTCCGGGGTGGCCGGTGGCTGCCCGCGCTCCCGTCGGCAGGGACCAGGAGGCGGGGAAGCGGAGGGCACCGAAGCCGTCTCCGCCGGTCGTGCCTCGTCGGTGCGCCGGGCCGGTGGTGGTGCTCGCCCGCCCATCGGCTGTCGTGCTCTCGGCGGATGCGGTCGCCGGGATCTGGCCGGCCGGCGGCCCGGACTGGTCGACCCGGTCGACGCGGGGCTCACCGGGACCGGCCGGCGGCAGTGCGTCCCGGTGCCGATGGACGCCGCCGTCGCCCGGCCCGGTGTGCGACAGGTCGCTGAATCCGGCGGCGGGGCCGGGTACCGCCGGACGGATCCGCCAGGCTGCCGGCCCCGGGTGAGCGCCGGCGCCATGCCCCGGCGACCGGTCGACGTCGGCCGGCTGCCCGACCCGTCGCTCAGATTGTCGGGACCGGTGGTGTTCCGGCCGACCGGGCCAGGAATGCGCGTGCGGCGGTCCCGGCCGGGAGTCCGGCCCGGCAGCGCCCGGCCGGCCGCTCGGATCGGGAACCCCGGGCAACCTGCCGGCGGCCGCAGAACTCGGTCCGGCTGCGCGGCTGCCGCCCACGCCCGTGCCGGGATCGCCGGGCCAGGAGCCCACGCCTGTGCTGGGGTCACTGGGCCACGGGTCCACGGTGGTGTCGGCGCGGGGCGACGAGCCGTCCGGGTTGCCGGGCCAGGAGCCCGCGGCCGCGCCCGACGACGGCCGGAGCGGACCGGCCGGGGGCAGCGCCGGCGTACCGGAGCGGGCGGGCGGCCGGTTGCCAGCTACCCCGTCGGCGGGCCCGCCCGGCCGGCCGCGCGCAGCCGTCGACGGTCCGGCGTCCGGAAAGGCGTCCGGGTCGACGTCCAGGCCGCGCAGCAGGCCGGGGGCGTGCGCGGCGACCAGGCGCAGCCAGTGCTGCGGCGGCTGGCCCGGCCGGCGCGGCACGTCCCGCGTCGCCTCGACCGGCGGCACCTCCGGCCCTGCCCCGGGCAGGCCCGGCGTCGCCTGCGCCGGTGGCCCGGCCTCGGCCGGCGACCGGTCCGGTGTCGTCCCGGCCGGCGAGCCACCGGCGGTCGGGGCGGGCTCCCACCGCTCGACCGCGTCGGCGGCGTCCCGGAGCCGCCGGGCCAGCCAGTTACGCGGTCCTGGGCGCGGCGGCGGCACTGCCCGACTCCAGCTCCAGGCCCTCGTACGCCAGGGTGAGCGCCTCGATGGCGATCTCCTGGGAGAGGGTGTGCAGGTGCGCGCCCCGCCACCGCATCGGCCACGCGTTGATCATGTTCCAGCGCAGCGCCTCGCTGGTGCCGGCGGCGTCGAGCAGCACCACCGAGACGTTGCGGCGGTTCACCGTTCCCCGGGCCGCGGCCTGCACCCAGTCCCACAGCTCGCGGGAGGAGGTGAGCCCGAAGTGCAGGGTCACCGGGGCGTAGTCGACCTGGCCGGGTACGGCCCGGATCCGGTCGTTGCCGGCCTCCCGGTACGCCCGCCGGGCGATCGTCACCTCCAGGCCGCTGACCTCGGTGAAGTGCCCGTTGGTGATGCCGTTGATGAGCAGCTTGAAGTTGTAGGCCCGGTACGGGTCGACCGGCGCGCCCGGTTGCGGCGTGGCGGGGGTCGTCATGTCAGCCTCCGATCGTCTCGGTCTCGGTGCCACCGGCCCACTGGCTGAGCTTGAACACCACGAACTCCGCGGGCTTGACCACCGCGATGCCGATGTGGGCGACCACCATGCCGGCGTCGCGCACGTCCGCCGGGTTGGTCTCCTCGTCGCACTTGACGAAGAACGCCTCCTCCGGCGTACGCCCGAGCAGGGCGCCGTCGCGCCAGACCCGGGTGAGGAAGGCGCCGATGTCGCGCCGGATGGAGCGCCACAGCGAGAAGTCGTTCGGCTCGAAGACCATCCACCGGGTGCCGTTGGCGATGGCCTGCTCGATGGAGATGGAGAGCCGCCGCACGTTGAGGTAGCGCCACTCGCTGGCCTCGGCGGCGAGCGTACGGGCGCCCCACACCCGGATGCCCTCGCCGGCGAAGTAGCGGATCACGTTGACGCCCTTGGGGTTGAGCACGTCATGCTCCGGGCGGGTGACCAGGTACTCCAGGTCGACGGCGCCGCGTACCGGCTCGTTGGCCGGGGCCTTGTGCACCCCGCGCAGCCCGTCGGTGCGGGCCCAGATGCCGGCCATGTGCCCGCTCGGCGGGGTGAGCACCAGCTCGCCGCTGATCGGGTCGCGCACCCGCAGCCAGGGGAAGTAGCAGGTGCCGAAGTCCGACTGCCGGGGCCGGTACGCGGTGGTGCCGCCGTCGTCGTCGGCCGGCTTCGCCGTACCCTCGGCGGGTTTGCCGTCGGCGGCGCGGGGGGCCCGGGCGGAGCTGGGGGTGGCGACCCGGGTCAGCGCCGAGATGTCGTCGATGCCCGGGGGCGGGTCGCAGATCGCCACCATGGTGCGCAGCCGCTCGGCCATGCTCAGCAGCGCCTCGTGCGAGACCGGGTCGTGGAAGCCGGGGGCGGCGAGGATGGACACCTCGTCGACGGCCTCCAGCAGTTGCAGGCCGGCGCGGCGCTGGCCGCCGCCGGTGAGCTGGCCGCCCTCGCCGACGTTGACCACCCAGCACCGGGTGCCGCCGTTGTCGAGGAAGCCGAAGACGGCGCGGGCCAGCGGGGTGCTCTCCGGGCGTTCGCCGCCGGCGTAGAGCCGCAGGAACTCCGACCAGCTGTTGACCGGCATCGCGCGGTCCACGTGGGCGCCGCGGTCCGGGGCGATGCCGACGAACGCGGCGGTGCTCATGCCGACCGGCCCGATCGGGTGGGCCCCGCTCGGCACCTCCTCGACGTAGATGCCGGGGGAGAAGTAGTTGGGCATCGGTCCTCCTGGTGCGGGGGCGGTCCGGGTCAGCGGGCCGGGGGTTCGCAGACGATGACGAGGTCGGTGTCGGCGGGATCGACGTCGGCGGTGAGGGTGTGGCCGCGGCCGACCAGGCGCAGTCGGACCGGGCCGGGCTGCTCGGGGTCGTCCGGCACGCCGGTGAGCCGGAACCGGCCGGCCGGGTCGGTCTGGGTGGCCTGCGCGGTGCCGACCAGTTCGACCCGCATCGCCGCGAGGGGCTGCTCCTGCGGGCCGACCACCCGGCCGTCCAGGGTGCGCATCGGCAGCTGCCGCAGCCGCAGCGGGTGCAGCACCGGCGGTGCCGCCGGCAGTGGCCGGGCCACCTGCGCGGGTACGTCGATCAGCAGTGCCGGCCGGGGCGGCACGCCGAACGCCCGCCACAGCTCCGGGTCGCCGGCCTCCAGCAGCACCTCCGGCTCCCCGTCGACGACTGCGGCGGCGAGCACCCGGTCCAGCCGGGGCAGCGCCGCCGGGCCGGCGGCGCTGAGCAGGTAGCGGACCGTGAAGCGGTACGGCTCCCGGTTGCCGGTGCCGCGGGTCTGCCGGCCGGGCCGCAGCTCCAGCGGCCAGACCGTCAGCCCGTCGGCGGGTTCGCCGTCGGCGGGCGGGCCGACCGGGACGACCTCGCCCGCGGCGGTGGCCAGCCACGCCGCCAGGTCGGCGGTGGCCGCCTCGACCGGTCCACGCCCGTCGTCGGTCATCGCGGCGGGCTTCCCTGGATCCGGTACGCGATGGCCTCGTTCCAGACGTGCGGGTAGACGCCGATCTCGAAGTACCGGGTGAAGGCGTTGATCGGCGCGTTGGTGTGGTCGTGCCAGAGCAACCAGACCGGGGCGATGGTGAAGAGCACGTAGTTGAGCAGCACCAGCGGGATGTAGAGCGGGCCGAGCAGCCGGCCCTGGAAGATGTGCACGTCCTCGTGCCGCTGGATGCCGGGGCTGGAGCCGGCGCAGACGGTGCCGATGGTGGTGGCGTACCGCGGGGAGACGCCCTCCACGACGTCGACCCGGCAGCTGTGCTGCGAGGTGGTCCGGTTCAGCTGGTGGCCGAAGATCAGGTGTACGGCGAGGTAGACCGCGCCGACGGCGGTGTTCAGCAGGCTCCAGGTGTGGTCCACGAGGAAGAGCCAGACGCCGCGGGCGTCGGGGCCGTACACCCGGGCGGAGGCGACCGCCCAGCCGAACGGGGCGCCGACGAGCAGCCCCGCGACCGCGCCGATCAGCAGGCCGAGGGTGCCGCCGGCCCAGCCGCCGAGCGCGGCGCCGAGGACGATGTGGACGGCGGCGCTGATGATTCCGAAGACCATGACGCTCACCTCTCTCAGACCCAGGATCGGATGTAGCGGGGCTCGCCACCGCCCTGGGCGATCCGGCTCGGCGACGCCTGCGTCGCCTGCCGGTTGCCCGGCGGCAGTTGGTTGATGCCGAGGGCGGCGGAGAAGATGATCAGCCCGTTGAAGAAGGCGATGATCCACTTCTCGGCGCCGGCGTCCGTGGCGAACGCCGCGGTCAGGTAGGACAGCGCCAGGGCGACGCCCAACGCGATCCATTTGCGGGCCTTGTCGCCCGCGGGTCCGAGCAGGCCGCCGACGACGTTGGCGGTGAGCAGGGTGGCCGCGCTCGCGCCGGTGAGGCTGCCGAGGGCGGGCCAGGTGAAGAGATCGTTCACGGCGATCTCCCTTCGGGTGGTGCCGGGAGGGTGGTGTGGTGGTGGTGAGGTACGGCGACCGGTCGGGCGGGCCCGGGCCGGCCGCCCGGGGTGGTGGCGCGGTCCGACCCGAGGCGGGTCAGACCGGCCCCGGATGCTCCGCCGGCGGTGCCGGCGTGCCGGCCGGACCCGTCGGCGTCGTCGCGGCGGTCGCGGGACGCCCGCGCCGGCGCAGCAGGAGTACGGCGACGACCCCGCCGACCAGGAGCAGGACGACCGCGGCCCCGACGACCAGGAGCCAGGGGAACCCGCCGTCGCTGTCCCCGCCCGTGGCGGCGGCGCTGGCGGACGGCGAGGGCTGCGCCGGCGCCTCGGCCACCGCCCGCAGCTCGGTCGGCTTGTCGCGGTTGGAGCCCACCTTCCAGGTGACCGAGCGACCGGTGACCGTGCCGTTGGTGTCGATCACGCGAGCGGGAAAGGTCACGGAAATCTCGAACGACATCAACTGCATGAACGCGGCCTGGTTCCGGGGGTCCTGCTCGGCCAGTTTTCCGCCGTATTTCTTCGGGTCGAGCGAGAGGTTGAACCGGTAGAGGTCCCCGTCCCGGACCAGTTTCACGCTGTCGCTGGTGAATTCCTTCAGCGGAGTGCGGTGGTAGGTGATCTGGGAACCGTAGTAGCGCTCGTCCTCATAGACGCGTTCCTCGCCGGCCGGCAACGACGGGATGTTCTGCCGCAGCTCGGCGAAGCCGACCTGGACCGTCCTGTTCTTGCTGGTCAACACCCGTTTCTCGGCGGTCAGCAGCAGTTGCCCGTCGATCGTGTCGTCGGCGTTGACGGTCAGGCCGATGTTGAACTGCATGCACCCGGTGAGCATCGCCACCAGGGCGAGACACACCGCGAGGCGGAATGCCCTGTCGCGGTCGAGTCCCGTATTCATGCCAGCAGTGTGTGTGATCGCCCTCACTATCCGCAGTCAGCGATCAGTCACAACGGTGTCACCGATCTTACCGGCCGGTTCTCCCTTTCGGCTGACGCCGTAAATGGGCGCGATCGATATTCTGAAGGGTTGGTCCGATCCAATTTCAGCTGCTGTGGCAGGGCAGGTGGGCGACGGGATCAGGCCAGGGTGGACGGAGATCCTCTTCGTCCCGCCCGGCGAGGTGTTCGACGGTCGCCCGGACACCCCCGGCATCGTCGCGGTGCTGACCCGCTTTTCGGCCTCGCCCGAACACGCCGGCCTGGCCGCCGCCGGTCACTGACCGCCGGGCCCGGTTCAGGCCGCCGGATCGGTCGAGGTCGGGGGCGGTCCGCTCAGTCGCGGGGCGGGTGCCAGTCGGCGTACCGGGCCGCCTGGCGCAGCGCGACGCGGGACGGGGTGAGCCGGATCAGGGTGTCGCGGAGCGCCACCGCCACCGGGTGGCGCAGCTGCTGGCCGAAGCGGCCGGCGCGGGCCGAGGCCCGGGCCACCGCCTGGCTGCGCGGGCGGCGCTCCCGGTCGTACCGGTCGAGCGCGGCGCCGAGGTGTGCCGGCCCGCCGGCGCAGGCCGCGCCGAGCGTGACCGCGTCCTCGATCGCCTGGCAGGCGCCCTGACCGAGGAACGGGGTCATCGCGTGCGCCGCGTCGCCCAGCAGCGCCACCCGGCCGCGCACGTAGGACGGCAGTGGGGTGCCCAGGTGGTGCAGGTCGTGCCGCAGCACCTGCTCGGGCCGGGTGGCGGCGAGCAGCGCCGGGACCGGCTCGTGCCAGTCGCCGAAGCGCTCCCGCACGGCGGCCAGCTCGTCGGGGGCCCGCCCGCCGGGTGGAGCGGTCACCGCGGCGTACCAGTAGACCTGGTCGGTGCCGAGCGGGACCATGCCGAACTCGGCACCCGGGCCCCAGCTGACCGCGGTCGGCAGCGGGCCGTCCCAGCGGATCGCCGCCCGCCACGCCGTCGTCCCGCTGTACGTCGGCCCCGGGTGCTCCGGCCAGAGCCGGGACCGCACGGCCGAGCGTAGCCCGTCGGCGCCCACCACCAGGTCGGCGGCGAGTTCGGCGGGCTCCCCGCGCCAGCGGTGGTGCACCCGGGCGCCGTCCGGGCCGGTTGTCACGTCGACCACCTCGGCGTCGGTGCGCAGCGCGGCCGCCGGCAGGGCGTCGCGCAGGACGCCGTGCAGCCTGCCCCGGTGGACGCCGAGGGCAGCGGTGCCGAGCTGCCGGGTCAGGTCGGCGCCGTCGACCCGGGACAGCCAGCGTCCGCTCCGGGTGCGCAGCCCGCCGGGGGCCTCGGTCCGGCCGTGCGCGCGGACGGCCGCGCCGACGCCGAGCGCGTCCAGCCCACGCAGCGCGTTGGACATCAGGGTCAGCCCGGCGCCCACCTCGCCGAGTTCCGGCGCCCGTTCGAGCACGGTGACCCGCCAGCCCGTCCGGTGCAGGGCGAGGGCGGCGGTCAGGCCGCCGATCCCGCCGCCGACCACCACCGCGTGTCCGTCCATCCCGACCGCCCCTTCTACAGCTGTAGAAGTTCATACTACAGCCGTAGAACACCGACGAGGAGGCCGGATGAACGATCGGTCCGCGCGGGTGGCGGCGTTGGCCGACGCGGCCATCGCGCTGCTCGCCGAGGGCGGGATGCGGGCGTTGACCCACCGGGCCGTCGACGCCCGGGCCGGGGTGCCGGTCGGCACCACGTCGGCGTACCTGCGGACCCGGCAGGCGCTGATCGAGGCGGTGGTACGCCGCCTGGTCGACCTGGACCGCGCCGACCTGACCGACCGCGAGCTGCCCACCGACGCGCCGCCCCCCGGGCCGCCGCCGCGGCTCACCCCGGCCGACCTCGACCACCTCGCGGTGGCCACGGCGCAGGTGCTGGACCGTTGGCTCACCGACGGGCGGGACCGCAGTCTCGCCCGCTACGCCTGCCTGCTGGAGGCCGTGCACCGACCCGAGCTGCGGCCGATCCTGGCGCACGGCACCGTGCTGCGCGAGCAGGCCCGGGCGCTGCTGGCCGGCGCCGGCGCGGCGGACCCACGGCGGCAGGGCGACCAGTTCGTCGCCTTCGTCGACGGGTTGCTCTTCGACCGCCTCGTCGGCGCGGGCGCGCTCAGCGCGCCGCCGCCCGGCAGCCCGGAGAGCCGCGAGGACCTGCGCTCCGCCATCCGCGCCCTGCTCCGCGCCTTCACCGGCACCTGACCTGTTCGCCCGGCCGGATGACCCGTCCTCGGACGGCCATGACGGTCGGGTCGCCTCGACAATCCTCGGGGAGCGACGGCCCGGTGGTGAGTTCGGTCAGCTGACCGGGGTGCGGGTGCGGTGGTCGCGGGGGCTGATGCCGCGTACCCGGCGGAAGGCGGTGCTCAGCGCGAACGGGCTGCCGTAGCCGACCCGGCGGGCGACGGCGCCGAGGGTGGCGTCGGGTTCGCGCAGCAGGTCCGCCGCGAGGCTCAGCCGCCAGCCGGTCAGGTAGGCCATCGGCGGCTCGCCGACCAGCTCGGTGAAGCGGCGGGCCAGCGCGGCCCGGGACACCCCGACCTCGGCGGCCAGCGACGCCACCGTCCAGGGGCGCGCCGGATCGTCGCGCAGCAGGCGCAGGGCCGGTCCGACCACCGGGTCGGCCGCCGCCGCGTACCAGGAGGGGGTGGCACCGGGCCGGTCGAACCAGGTCCGCAGCACGGCGATCAGCAGCAGGTCGAGCAGCCGGTCGAGGACGGCCTCCTGGCCGGGGGAGTCCCGCACCACCTCGTCGGCGAGCAGCCCGACCAGCGGGCTGTGCCACTCGTCGGCCCGGACCACCAGCAGCGCGGGCAGCGCGGCGAGCAGCCGCCGGTCGACCTCGCCCGGCAACTGGTACGTCCCGGTCAGCAGCGCCGTCTTGCCTGGCGTGCCGGTGCCCCAGGTGCGCACCCCGGCCGCCGGGGTGGTGGTCAGCGGCTCGCCGCGCAGCGTGGTGCACCGCTGGCCGGGGTGGATCACCACCTGCGGCGCGGTGGTCGGGTCGTCGGCGACGGTGTACGCGTCCGGGCCGCGCAGCACCGCCACGTCCCCGGGGTGCAGCAGCTCGGCGGAGCTGTCGTCGGGCAGCACCCAGGCGGTGCCGCGCACCACGGCCACCACGGTCAGCGGCGCGCGGTCGGAGATCCGCAGCGCGAACGGCGGGTCCAGCAGCGAGCGGAGCAGGAACGCGCCCCGGGCGCGGGGGCCGTCGAGCAGACCGGTCAGGAGATCCACGGTGGCGAGCGTAGACGCCCACGTATGCCCGCACGAGGGTGAATCATCGAGCGTCTCACCGGCGCGCGGCGTTCGGGCGTACGCGGCGGAGGCGGCCGGGGCCTGGCGGCCCTGACCCGCCGGCCGGGCTACGGTGGGGCCCGAACGGGGCGAGGGGGCGGCGATGGTCCGGTGGGGCTGGTTCCGGGAAGCCGCCGGGCGGCTGCGGCAGGGCTGGCTGCCGGTGGTCGAGACGACCCTGGCCGCGACGGTGGCGTGGATCCTGGCCACCCGGCTGGTCGGCCACCCGCAGCCGTTCTTCGCCCCCGCCGCCGCGCTGATCGTGCTCGGCCAGGCCCGGGGCCAGCGGGTCCGCCGGGCGGTCGAGGTGCTGCTCGGGGTCGCCGCCGGCGTCCTCGTCGCCGACCTGGTGGTGCAGGCGCTCGGCCCGCGCACCAGCTGGACGGTGTTCACGGTCATCCTGCTCACCATCGCGCTCGCGGTGGCGGTCGGGGCGAGCACGGTCGCCGTGGTGCAGGCCGCGGTCTCCGCCCTCTACCTGGTGGTGGTCTCGCCACCGACCGAGTCGCTGGTGCCGTTCCGGTTCGTCGACGCGCTGATCGGTGGCGGGGTGGCGGTGGTGGCCAGCCAGCTGATCGACGCCCGGCGGCCGCTCGCCCCGCTGGTCGCCGAGTTCCGCCGCACCTACCAGGGGATGGCCGAGGTGCTGGACGAGGTCGCCGCGGCCCTCGACGCCCGGGACGAGCCCGCCGCGCTGGCCGCCCTGGACCGGGCCCGCCATCTCGACGCGGCGGTGGAGCGGCTGCGCACGGCGGTGCTCGCCGCCGGCGAGGCGGTCCGGCTCAACGTCCGGCGCCGGCGGCACATCGGCCGGCTGCGTACCGTCGACGCCACGGTCGGCCAGCTCGACTACGCGGTCCGCAACGTGCGGGTCCTCGCCCGGGCCGGCGTGACGTTCAACCGGCTGCCCACCCCGGTGCCGCCCGAGCTGGGCGCGGCCCTGCGGGACCTGGCCGAGGCGGTCCGGGCGGCGGGCGAGGCGCTCGCCGCCGACCTCGACGGCGCGGAGGAGGCCGGCGACCGGCACGCGGCCCGCGCCGAGGCCGCCGCCCTGACGGCGGTACGCGTCGCCGGGCGGCTCTTCACCCCCGGCCAGACCCTGCCCCTGGCGATGATCGTCGGGCAGGTCCGGGCCACCGCCATCGACCTGCTGCGGGGCGTACGGGCCGACGACGACGCGGCGGTGCTGGCCCGGGTCGACGAGGCGCTCGGGCTGCCCGCGCTCTGACCACCATGTGGTAAGGAGCGCATCTGGCTTGTGGTCGTGACGAAACCGGTGTGTGATCGACGGCGAGACGCCGTACCACCGGAAGGACCGCCAGCCGTGAGCCCACTCGTCACCGCGCCGAGCCCCGCCGTACCCCGGCAGGTGCTGGCCGCCCGCACCGGCGTCGCGGTGGTCTTCGCCCTCAACGGCCTCGCCGTGGCGTCCTGGTTCTCCCGGGTCCCCGCGGTCCGCGAGGCGCTCGGGCTCAGCGCCGGCCGGCTGGGCCTGCTGCTGCTGGCCATGTCCGGTGGCGCGGTGCTCGCCCTGACCACCGCCGGGCTGGTCACCCAGCGCCTCGGCGCGGCCCGCACGGTGGTGGCGTCCACCGTGCTGGTGGCGGTCGGGATGGCCGGCGTCGGGGTGGCCGCGGGGGTGGCCGGCTCGCTGCCCGGCGTGGCGGTGGCCCTGTTCGCCCTCGGCTACGGCTCCGGCACCTGCGACGTGGCGATGAACGTCGAGGGCGCCGCCGTCGAGAAGCGGCTGGGGCGCACCATCCTGCCGCGCTTCCACGCCGCCTGGAGTCTCGGCTCGGTGGCCGGCGCGGGCATCGGCGCGGGGGCCGCCCGGGTCGGGGTGCCGATCGGCGTGCACCTGGCGGTCCTGGCGGCGGTGGTGCTCGGCGGCACGATCCTCGGCGCCCGGGCCTTCCTGCCCGCCCAGCCGGCACCGGACACCGCCGCCACCCGGCGCGGTGGCCTGCTCGCCGCCTGGCGGGAGCCGCGCACCCTGCTGCTCGGCCTGCTGGTGCTGGTGATGGCGTTCGCCGAGGGCAGCGCGAACGACTGGCTCGCGGTCGCCTTCGTCGACGGGTACGGCACGAGCGAGGCCGTCGGCGCCGCCGTCTTCGGGGTCTTCGTCACCGGCATGACGATCGGGCGGACCGCCGGCACCGTCGCCCTCGACCGCTGGGGGCGGGTGCCCGTCCTCTTCGCCACCATCCTGCTCGCCGCCTTCGGCGCGGCGGTGGCGGTGCTGGCCGGCTCCGGGCCGGTCGCGATCGCCGGGGTGGCGCTCTGGGGGCTCGGCGCCTCGCTGGGCTTCCCGGTGGGGATGAGCGCCGCCGCCGACGACGAGGAGCGGGCGCCGGCGCGGGTCAGCGTGGTGGCGGTGCTGGGCTACACGTCGTTCCTGGCCGGGCCGCCCGTGCTCGGCCTGCTCGGCGACCGGGTCGGCATCCTGCACGCGCTGCTGGTGGTGCCGCTGCTGCTGCTGCCCACCCTGGCGCTGGTGCCGGTGACCCGGCCGCCGGCGCACCCCGCCAGCAGATAAAACCTAACAGCGGCCGGCCGCGGGCGGTATCGGGTGCGCGGCCGACTGCGCAGCCGAGCCGTGCTGGCTAGGGTCGCCGGATGCCTACCGAAGAGATCACCGCCGCCGCCGCGGGCAGCTGGACCCTGGGCGACCGGGTCGTCCGCCGGATGGGGTTCGGCTCGATGCGGACCACCGTCGACCCCGAGCCGGACCGCGCGGTCCGGGTGCTGCGCCGCGCCGTCGAGCTGGGCGTGAACCACCTCGACACCGCCGCCTTCTACGTCTCGCCCGGCGGCACCCTGAACGTCGGCACCGGCCCCGCCCGGTACGCCACCGAGCTGATCCGCGCCGCGCTCGCCCCGTACCCGGCGGACCTGGTGATCACCACCAAGGTCGGCTTCTCCTACGACCCGGCGACCGGCCTGCGTGAGGCGGGCACCCCGGCCCAGCTGCGCGCCCAGGTCGAGGAGAACCTGCGCCGGCTGGGCCGCGACCACCTCGACGTGGTGAACCTGCGGATCGTGAAGCGGCCCGGGCGGGACTCGGTGGCGGAGTCCTTCGGTGCGCTGGCCGAGCTGCGCGACGCCGGGCTGATCCGGCACCTCGGCCTCTCCAACGTCCGGCTGGACCACCTCGACGAGGCGCAGGCCATCGCCCCGGTGGTGTGCGTGCAGAACAGCTACGCCGTCGACAACCGGGGCGACCAGGACGCGCTGCTGCGCGAGTGCGGGGCGCGCGGGGTGGCGTACGTGCCGTTCTTCGCCCTCGCCGGCGTCCGGCGGGAGGCGGGCGCGGCGGCCGAGCACACCGTCGCCGTCCACGAGATCGCGCGGGCCCACGGCGTCACCCCGCACCAGGTACGCCTCGCCTGGACCCTGCACCAGGGGTCGCACGTGCTGGCCATCCCCGGCACCGGCGACGAGGCGCACCTGATCCAGAACGTCGCGGCCGGCGCGCTGCGGCTCTCCGCCGAGGAACTGGCCGCGCTCGACTGAGCACGCCCGGTCAGCTCCCGCTCACCGGCCTCGCAGCCGACTGTCAGGTGACGGTGCTGCACTGGAGGGACGCCGAGGAGAGGAGCGGGCAGATGGGCTGGTTCAACCGGCGGTCCCGGGCCGCCGTCCCCACCCCGACCAAGCTCGACCGGGAGGCCACCCGCGAGGACCTGGCCGCGCTGGCGGAGTTCGTGACGAGCCGGCAGGGCGTGGAGTTCTACCTGGAGCCGGAGACCACCGCCACGGACACCACGGTGGTGGCCATCGCCCACGACGGCGAGTGGATCCGCCGTCGGACCGGCTCGCCGCAGGTGGCGGCGAAGCTGGCCGGCCGGCACGCCGTGCCGCTCTACGAGGCGGCGAAGACCGGCTACCCCGAGCGGATGCGGGTCTGGAACCGGGCCCACCCGGAACGCCGGATGCGCTGACCGCTCACCCCTCGACGGCGGCGCGGGCCTCGTCGACGGTCATCGGCTCGGCGTGGCTGGAGACGTACCAGTGGTAGCGGTCGTCGAGCAGCCGGCGGACCTGCGCCAGGTCGGGGCCGTCCCCGTCCTGGCGCAGGTGCGCCGGCGGCGGGTAGAAGCAGTCGCCGAGCAGCAGCACCGCCGAGTCGGGCACCAGCACCACGGTCGAGTCGGCAGCGTGCCGGCCGCCGACGTGGCGCAGCCGTACGCCGGTGGGCAGCTCCAGCTCGTCGGTGAAGGTGCGGGTGGGCGGCAGCACCGCGAAGTCGTCCCAGGAGTCCATGGCCAGGGCGCGGGCCCGGAAGCTGGGGCCGAGTCGCGGCTCGGCGCGGACCTGCTCGCGCAGGTAGCGGTGGCTCCACGGGCGGGCGGCCTCGGCGCGCAGCGCCGCCTCCCCGGCGACGTGGCCGACGATCTCCACGCCGGGCCAGGCGCAGGCGCCCCACACGTGGTCCCAGTGGTGGTGGGTGTAGACCAGCCGGCGCGGCTCGGGCAGCCCCGCCGCGGCCAGGCCGGCCCGGATCTCCCGGGCGTGGCCGGGGCTGTGCCCGGCGTCGACCAGCACGCTGCCGCGCTCGTCGGTGATCAACGCCACGCTCGGCCGGATGTTCTCCGGGTCGGGATCGCCCGGGTAGCGCCAGACCCGGCCGGCGAGGTGGTGGAACGCGGGCTCGGCGATGGCGGGGTCCTTTCTCGATCGACCGTCGACGCTCGGTCGTCGGGACCGATCGTAGGCGACCGGCCCGGGGCCGGCGGCCCGGGTGGCGCCCGCTGATCGGCGGATACCCGCCCGCACCGTCCCCTTTGCTCCGCTGCCGCCCCGGCAACAGCGGAGCGCTCCCAGTGTTGCCTCCGGGGCAGCAGAGCAAAGGGGGCGCGGCATCGAGGTCGGACAATCTCCGACGTGCGGGGACGGCCGCTGATGATCGTCGGGATTCGATGGGCTGGCCAGCCCGGCGCGACCCGGGCCGGCGTTGACCCGGCGCGCAGCGGTGTGGCAGCATTCGCGGCCTGACGGCAGTGAAGGAAGTCGGTGCGATTCCGGCGCGGTCCCGCCACTGTCACCGGGGAGCGATCCCCCCTTGCGAGTCACGGCCGTGTTCCTGCGGTTGGAAGGCCGGGGGAGAGCGTTGATCCGGAAGCCAGGATACTTCGGCCGTCGGAGCGACCCCAGGGCGTGGACACCCGAGGAGGACCCCGATGACGCGCAGCGTCCCCACCGCCGACGAGCACCGTCGTACCCGTTCCGGGCGCGCTGACGCGCCCCTGCCCGGCCGCGCCGACGCGCCGGCCGACCGTCCGGACGCCCCGTCCGGCGCCCGCGCCCCGCGTTCCGCCGTTCACCGCTGACCGCCGCACCGTGCCGCCCACCGGCTGACCGCCGGTGATCCGCCCGGCGGCTCGTCGTACCCGCTGAACCGCGCCCGTCCCCTCGCCTCGCCCGACCGGTCCCGCGCCGGTCCGGGCGTCACTCTCCGGAGCCGTCCGTGCGCATCCTGCTGCTCTCCACCGCCGACACCGACCTGCTCGCCGCCCGCGCCAGCGGCGCCGACTACCGGCTGGCCAACCCCGCCCGGGTCGCCGCCGACGCCGTGCCGGCGCTGCTCGACGGCGTCGACCTCGCCGTGGTACGCCTGCTCGGCGGCCGGCAGGCCTGGCCGGACGGGCTGGCCGCCGTGCTCGCCTCGGGTGTGCCCACGGTGGTGCTCGGCGGCGAGGCGGTGCCCGACGCGGAGCTGATGGCCGCCTCCACGGTGGCCTCCGGCGTGGCCACCCAGGCGCTGTCCTACCTGGTCGAGGGGGGTCCGGCGAACCTGGCCGAGCTGGCCCGGTTCCTCTCCGACACGGTGCTGCTCACCGGCGAGGGCTTCGACCCGCCCGCGCCCACCCCGGCGTACGGCGTGCACGCCGACCGGCCCGCCGCCGCGCCGACGGCGGGCCGTCCCACCGTCGGGATCGTCTTCTACCGGGCGCACGCCCTCGCCGGAAACACCGGCTTCGTCGACGTGCTCGCCGACGCGGTCGAGGCGGCCGGCGGCGACCCGCTGCCGATCTTCTGCGGCTCGCTGCGCGGGCTCACCCCCGGCGACGGGCCGCTGCCCCTCTTCGCCCGCTGCGACGCCCTGGTCGTGACCGTCCTCGCCGCCGGCGGCGCCGTCGCGGCGGACGCCTCCGGCGGGGGCGACGAGGACGCCTGGGACGTCGGCGCGCTCGCCGCCCTCGACGTGCCGATCGTGCAGGCGCTCTGCCTCACCAGCACCCGGGAGCAGTGGGCCGGCAGCGACGCCGGACTCTCCCCGTTGGACGCCGCGATGCAGGTGGCCATCCCCGAGTTCGACGGGCGGATCGTCACCGTGCCGTTCTCGTTCAAGCGCATCGACGCCGACGGGCTCTCGGTCTATGCCGCCGACGCGGAGCGGGCCGCCCGGGTGGCCGGCATCGCCGTCCGCCAGGCCCGGCTGCGGCACGTGCCCCACGCCGACAAGCGCCTCGCGGTCGTGCTCAGCTCGTACCCCACCAGGCACTCCCGCGTCGGCAACGCGGTCGGCCTGGACACCCCCGCCTCGGCGGTACGGCTGCTCGGCGCCCTCGCCGACGCCGGCTACCACCTCGGCGACCAGCCGGTCCCCACCGACGGGGACGCGCTGATCCACGCGCTGATCGCCGCCGGCGGGCACGACGTCGAGTGGCTCACCCCCGAGCAGCTCGCCGCCGCCGAGGCGCGGGTACCCGGGCCGACCTACCGGCGCTGGTTCGCCCGGGTGCCGGCGCCGCTGCGGGACCGGATGCGCACCCACTGGGGCGAGCCGCCCGGCGAGCTGTACGCCGACGGCGGCGACCTGGTCCTGGCCGGGCTGCGCTTCGGCAACGTGGTGCTGATGATCCAGCCGCCGCGCGGCTTCGGCGAGAACCCGATCGCCATCTACCACGACCCCGACCTGCCGCCCAGCCACCACTACCTGGCCGCGTACCGCTGGCTGGCCGCGCCGGTGGCCGACGGCGGCTTCGGCGCCGACGCGGTGGTGCACCTCGGCAAGCACGGCACGCTGGAATGGTTGCCCGGCAAGGGGCTCGGGCTCGCCGCCGACTGCGCCCCCGACGCCGTCCTCGGCGACCTGCCGCTGGTCTACCCGTTCATCGTCAACGACCCCGGCGAGGGCACCCAGGCCAAGCGCCGCGCGCACGCCGTCGTCGTCGATCACCTCGTCCCGCCGATGGCCCGCGCCGAGACATACGGCGACCTGGCCAAACTCGAACAGCTCCTCGACGAGTACGCCACCGTCCAGGCGCTCGACCCGGCCAAGGTGCCGACCGTGCGGGCGCAGATCTGGGACCTCGTTCGGGCCGCCGAGCTGCACCACGACCTGCACACCGCGGACATGCCGGCCGCCGACGACTTCGACGACTTCGTGCTGCACCTCGACGGGTACCTCTGCGAGGTCAAGGACGTGCAGATCCGCGACGGGCTGCACATCCTCGCCGAGGCGCCCACCGGCGAGGCCCGGGTCAACCTCGTCCTCGCCGTGCTGCGCGCCCCCCAGGTCTGGGGTGGCACCCGCGCCCTGCCCGGCCTGCGCCAGGCGCTCGCCGCCGCGTACGGGCTGGACGAGCAGGAGTTGCTCGCCGAGCCGGGCCGGCGGATCGCCGTGCCGGAGCCGCTGACCGAGGCGGCGGACGGGCCGGCCGCCACCGCCGCCGACGCCGTCGACCTGGTCGAGGCCCTGGCCCGCCGGCTGGTCGTCGGCATGGAGACCCTCGGCTGGGACGCCGACAAGGTCGACCCGGTGGTCGAGGAGGTCACCGGCCGGGCGATCGGCGACGCCGCCGACGTGCTGCGGTTCGCCGCCCGCGAGGTGGTGCCCCGGCTGGCCCGGACCACCGACGAGATCGACCGGGTGCTCGGCGCGCTGGACGGCCGGTTCGTGCCGCCCGGCCCCTCCGGGTCACCCACCCGCGGCCTGGTCAACGTGTTGCCCACCGGCCGCAACTTCTACTCCGTCGACCCCAAGGCCATCCCGTCGCGCAACGCCTGGGACGTCGGGGTGGCCCTCGCCGACTCGCTGCTCGCCCGGCACGTCGCCGACACCGGCGCGTACCCCCGCTCGGTCGGGCTCACCGTCTGGGGCACCAGCGCCATGCGTACCCAGGGCGACGACATCGCCGAGGTGCTGGCCCTGCTCGGCTGCCGGCCGACCTGGGACGACCGGTCGCGGCGGGTCACCGGCGTCGAGGTGGTGCCGCTGGCGGAGCTGGGCCGCCCCCGGGTGGACGTCACCGTCCGCATCTCCGGCTTCTTCCGCGACGCGTTCCCGCACGTCGTGGCGCTGCTCGACGACGCGGTACGCCGGGTCGCCGCCCTCGACGAGCCGGCCGGGGAGAACTACGTCCGGGCCCACGTGGCCGCCGACCTCGCCGAACACGGCGACGAGCGGCGGGCCACCGCCCGGATCTTCGGCTCCAAACCCGGGGCGTACGGGGCGGGGCTGCTGCCGCTGATCGACGCCCGGAACTGGCGTACCGACGCCGACCTCGCCGAGGTGTACGCCGTCTGGGGCGGCTACGCCTACGGCCGGGACCTGGACGGACGGGAGGCGCGCGCCGACATGGAACGCTCCTTCGCCCGCATCGCCGTCGCCGTGAAGAACCAGGACACCCGCGAGCACGACATCGTGGACTCCGACGACTACTTCCAGTACCACGGCGGGATGGTGGCGATGGTCCGCCACCTCACCGGCGCCGCGCCGGCCGCGTACGTGGGCGACTCGGCGATGCCGCACGACGTCCGCACCCGCACCCTCGGCGAGGAGACCCGGCGGGTGTTCCGGGCCCGGGTGGTCAACCCGAAGTGGATCGCCGCGATGCGCCGGCACGGCTACAAGGGCGCGTTCGAGCTGGCCGCCACCGTGGACTACCTGTTCGGCTACGACGCCACCGCCGGCGTGGTCGACGACTGGATGTACGAGCACCTGGCCGCCGCGTACGTCTTCGAGGAGACCACCCGGGAGTTCCTGGAGCAGTCCAACCCGTGGGCGCTGCGCGGCATCACCGAGCGGCTGCTGGAAGCCGCCGACCGGGGCCTGTGGGCCGCGCCCGAACCGGCCACCCTCGACCGGCTCCGCGAGACGTACCTGGCCAGCGAGGGCGATCTGGAGGACCGGCAGTGAGCGCGAGGAGTGAGCCGGTTTTGCGAGCCCCGCAGTCGCGATCGAAGGAGGCGCAGTGAGTTCGTACCCGTTCAGCGCGGTGCTCGGCATGGACGACATGCGCCTGGCCCTGCTGCTCAACGCCGTCTCCCCGGCCATCGGCGGGGTGCTGGTGCGGGGCGAGAAGGGCACCGCCAAGTCGACCGCCGTGCGGGCCCTCGCGGCGCTGCTGCCCCCGGTCGACCGGGTCGCCGGCTGCCGCTTCGCCTGCGACCCGGCCGCCGCCGACCCCGCCTGCCCGGACGGGCCGCACCCGGCCGAGCCGGTGGCCGAGCGCCGCCCGGCCCGCCTGGTCGAACTACCCGTCGGCGCCGCCGAGGACCGGGTGGTCGGCTCGCTCGACCTGGAGAAGGCCCTCGGCGAGGGGGTACGCGCCTTCGAGCCGGGCCTGCTCGCCGCCGCCCACCGTGGCGTGCTCTACGTCGACGAGGTGAACCTGCTCCACGACCACCTGGTCGACCTGCTGCTCGACGCCGCCGCGATGGGCCGCTGCCACGTCGAGCGGGAAGGCGTCTCGGTCAGCCACGCCGCCCGGTTCCTGCTGGTCGGCACCATGAACCCGGAGGAGGGGGAGCTGCGCCCGCAGCTGCTCGACCGGTTCGGGCTCACCGTCGCCGTGGGCGCCAGCCGCGACCCGGCCGTCCGCGTCGAGGTGGTTCGCCGACGGCTCGCCGCCGACGCCGACCCGGCCGGGTTCGCCGCCCGGTGGGCCGACGCCGACGCCGAGATCGCCCACCGGGTCGCCGCCGCCCGGCGGCGGCTGGACCGGGTACGGCTGCCCGACGCCGCGCTGCGCCAGATCGCCGAGGTGTGCGCCGCGTTCGACGTGGACGGGATGCGCGCCGACATCGTCACCGCCCGCGCCGCGCTCGCGCACGCCGCGTGGCAGGGCCGGGACCGGGTGGGCGCCGAGGACGTCCGGGTCGCCGCCCGGCTGGCGCTGCCGCACCGGCGGCGCCGCGACCCGTTCGACAGCCCCGACCTGGACGAGAAGCGCCTGGACGAGGCGTTGCGGCGGGCCCAGGACGAGCACCCCGACGACGACCCGCCCGGCGGCGATCCGGGTGGCGGTCCCGGTCCCGACGACGGTTCGGATGGCTCCGACGGGGGCGGGGGAGGCCACTCGGCCGGCAGCCGCGCCGACGACCACGGTTCCGCCGGTTCGGGCTCGGCGGAGCGGGGTCGATCCGGGTCGGCCGAGGCCCGCGAGGACGGACGCTCCGGCGAGGACGGACGCTCCGGCGAACGGAGCGACCCCGCCGACCCGGCCGGCCGTACCGACGGCGGCTGGCCGGCGGACGACGACCGGTGGCCGGACCGTGCCGCCGGTGGCCACGGCGACGGCCACGACGGCGGCGGGCCGGACGACGGCCCCGGCTCCCGCCCCGGCGGCGACGCGGGAGACGGCGAGGCGGAGCTCCGGCCGGCGAGCGGTGGGCAGCCGGTGGCCGTACCCCGGAGTGGGTTGCGGGCCCGGCTGCTCACCGCGCCCGGGGTCGGCGACGGCGTGCCGGGGCGGCGCTCCCGGGCCCGGACCGGGCGCGGCCGGACCACCGGCGCGCGGGTGCCGGGCGGCCGGCCCGGCGCGCTGCACCTGCCGGCGACGCTGCGGGCCGCCGCCCCGCACCAGCCGGGCCGGGGCCGGCGCGGCGGCCCGCTGCTGCTGCGCCCGGACGACCTGCGCGAGGCGGTCCGCGAGGGACGCGAGGGCAACCTGGTGCTGTTCGTGGTCGACGCCAGTGGGTCGATGGGTGCCCGGCAGCGGATGTCCGCCGTCAAGGGCACGGTGCTCGCCCTGCTCACCGACGCCTACCAGCGCCGGGACAAGGTCGCCGTGATCGCCTTCCGGGGCGCCGGCGCGCGTACCCTGCTGCCGGCCACCTCCTCGGTGCTGGCCGCCTCGGCCCGGCTGGCCGAGTTGCCCACCGGCGGGCGCACCCCGCTGGCGGAGGGGCTGCTCGCCGCGGCCGAGCTGCTGCGGGTGGAGCGGCTGCGCGACCCGAAGCGCCGTCCGCTCGTGCTGGTCGTCACCGACGGGCGGGCCACCGCCGGCGACCGCCCGCTGGACCGGGCCGCCCGTGCCGCGGCGGTGCTCGCCGCCACCGGCGCGCCCAGCGTGGTCGTCGACTGCGAGTCCGGCCCGGTCCGGCTCGGCCTCGGCCGCCGCCTCGCCGCCCAGCTCGGCGCGGACCACCACCGCCTCGACGCGGTCGCCACCGACCCCCTCCTGACGCTCGCCACCGGTCCGGCCTGCGGCTGCCGTGGCGGCATCCACCACGACTGCGCGACCGCGGCGGCCGGACCCGCCGCCCCGACCAGAAGGAGCGCCTGATGCCGCAGGGCAAGCCGTCCACCGTGCCCGCCGACGGGCTGACCACCCGGCAGCGCCGCCGCCGTCCGCTGCTGGTCGTGCACACCGGACAGATGAAGGGCAAGTCCACCGCCGCGTTCGGGCTGGCGCTGCGCGCCTGGACCGCCGGACTGCCGATCGGGGTGTTCCAGTTCGTCAAGAGCGCCAAGTGGCGGGTCGGCGAGGAGAATGCCTTCCGCGCCCTCGGCGAGGTGCACGAGCGCACCGGCCAGGGCGCAGCGGTCGCCTGGCACAAGATGGGCGAGGGCTGGTCCTGGATCCAGCGCGGCGGCGAGGCCGACCACGCCGCCGACGCCCTGGAGGGCTGGCGGCAGATCCAGCGCGACCTGGCCGCCGAACGCTACGGCCTGTACGTGCTCGACGAGTTCACCTACCCGATGAAGTGGGGCTGGGTCGACGTCGACGAGGTCGTCGACACCCTCGCCAACCGCCCCGGCTTCCAGCACGTCGTGATCACCGGCCGGGACGCCGACCCGCGCCTGGTCGCCGCCGCCGACCTCGTCGCCGAGCTGACCAAGGTCAAGCACCCGATGGACGCGGGCCAGAAGGGTCAGAAGGGCATCGAATGGTGAGCCCGGACGCGCCGCTGCCCCGGCTGGTGGTGGCCGCCCCGGCCAGCGGGCACGGCAAGACCACCGTGGCCACCGGCCTGCTCGCCGCGCTGCGCCGGCGCGGGCTGACCGTCAGCCCGCACAAGGTCGGCCCCGACTACATCGACCCCGGCTACCACGCCCTGGCCGCCGGCCGGCCCGGCCGCAACCTCGACCCCTGGCTGGTCGGCGAGGAGCGGATCGCGCCCCTGCTGCGGCACGGCGCGAGCGTGCCCACCCCCGCCGACGTGGCGATCGTCGAGGGCGTGATGGGGCTGCACGACGGCGCGGTCGGCCGCCGGTCGTACGCCTCCACCGCGCACGTCGCCCGGCTGATCGACGCGCCCGTGCTGCTGGTCCTCGACACCACCGCGCAGGGCCGCTCGGCCGCCGCGCTGGTGCTCGGCATGCGCGCCTTCGACCCCGGCGTGCGCATCGGGGGAGTGGTGCTCAACCGGGTCGGCTCGCCCCGGCACGAGACCCTGCTGCGCGACGCCCTCGCCGAGGTGGGCGTACCGGTGCTCGGGGCGGTCACCCGGGCCGCCGAGGTGGCCGCCCCGTCGCGGCACCTCGGGCTGGTGCCGGTCGCCGAACGGGCCCCCGAGTCCGTTGCCGTCGTCGCCGCCCTCGCCGAGCTGGTGGAGTCCACCGTGGACCTGGACGCGGTGCTCGACCTCGCCCGGACCGCCCCGCCGCTGACCGTTCCCGCCTGGGACCCGGCCGGCGCCGTCGGCGGCCCCGCCGGCCGGGACCGTCCGGTCGTCGCGGTGGCCGGCGGCCCGGCCTTCACCTTCTCGTACGCCGAGACCACCGAACTGCTCGCCGCGGCCGGCGCCACCGTGGTCCGCTTCGACCCGCTGCGCGACCCCGCCCTGCCCGCCGGCACCCGCGCCGTCGTCGTCGGCGGTGGTTTCCCCGAGGTGCACGTCGAGGCCCTCGCGGCCAACTCCGCGCTCCGCGCCGAACTGGCCGACTTCGACGGGCCGATCGTCGCCGAGTGCGCCGGCCTGCTCTACCTCGGGCGCTCCCTCGACGGGGTGCCGATGTGCGGGCGGCTGCCGCACACCGCCCGGATGACCGGCACGCTCACCCTCGGCTACCGGGAGGCCGTCGCCGCCGCCGACTCCCCACCGCACCGGGCCGGCGAGCCGGTACGCGGCCACGAGTTCCACCGCACCGCCACCGACCCCGGCCACGGGGACCGGGCGGCGTGGCGCTGGGACGGCGGCCGGCACGGCTTCGTTGACGACCGGGTGCACGCCTCCTACCTGCACACCCACTGGGCGGCGCACCCGTCGGCCGCCCGCCGCCTGGTCGAGGCGGCCGCCCGGTGAGCGCGCCGACGCTGACCGGGGTGGGCGTCGGCCCCGGCGACCCGGAACTGCTCACCCTCAAGGCGGTGCGGGTGCTGCGCGAGGCCGACCTGGTGGTCGTACCGGTGATGGACCGGCTGGCCGCGGACGGCGACGCGCCCTCAGGCCGGGCCGAGACCACCGTGCGCGCGCACGTCGACGCGGACCGGCTGCGCCGGCTGCCGTTCGCCCTGGACGACAGGGGCGGGGTGACCGCCCGCCGCGAGCGGGCCTGGGACGCCGCCGCCCGGGCCGTGGTGGCCGCCCTCGACGGCGGCGCCGCCTCGATCGCCTTCGCCACCATCGGCGACCCGAACGTCTACTCCACCTTCGGCTACCTCGCGCAGAGCGTCCGCGCGTTGCGGCCGGCCGTCGAGGTGCGCACCGTGCCCGGGGTCACCGCCATGCAGGAGCTGGCCGCGCGCAGCGGGGTGCCGCTCTGCGAGGGCCGCGAACCGCTCACCCTGCTGCCGGCCACCGCCGGGCTGGCGCTCGTCTCCGACGCCCTGGCCGGGCCGGGCACCGTCGTCGTCTACAAGGGCTGGCGGCGGCACCCCGAGCTGGTCGACGAGCTGCGCCGCCACGACCGGTTGCCGGACGCCGTGCTCGGCCGGTCGGTCGGCCTGACCGGGGAGCGGATCGGGCCGGTCGACGCCGCCGCCGACGACCTGCCGTACCTGTCGACACTGCTGGTCCCGGCGCGCCGGGACCGCCAGGGAGGAAAACTGTGACGACCACTGGAAAGGTCTGGTTCGTCGGGGCCGGTCCCGGCGCGGCCGACCTGCTCACCCTGCGCGCCGCCCGGGTGATCGGCGCCGCCGACGTGGTGATCTGGGCGGCCAGCCTGGTGCACGCCGACGTCCTCGCCCACGCCCGCGCCGACGCCGAGATCGTCGACTCGTCGCAGCTGCCGATCGAGGGGGTGCTGCCGCTGTACCGGCGGGCCGCCGCCGAGGGGCTGTCCGTGGCCCGGATCCACTCCGGCGACCCGGCGCTCTGGGGCGCGGTGCAGGAACAGCTCGACCTGTGCCGGGCGCTCGACCTGGCGGTGGAGATCGTGCCCGGGGTGTCGTCGTTCACCGCCGTGGCGGCGATCGTCGGCCGGGAGCTGACCATCCCCGAGGTGGCCCAGTCGGTGATCCTCACCCGCCTCGAAGGCGGCAAGACGCCGATGCCGCCGGGGGAGCGGGTCCGCGACTTCGCCCGGCACGGCACCACGATGGCGCTGTTCCTCTCCGCCGCCCGCTCCGGGCAGGCGCAGGCCGAGCTGCTCGCCGGGGGCTACCCGCCGGACACCCCGGTCGTGGTCGCGTACCAGGCGACCTGGCCGGACGAACTGGTGGTGCGCTGCGCGCTGGCCGACCTGGAGGCCACCGTCAAGGAGCACCGGCTCTGGAAGCACACCCTCTTCCTGGTCGGCCCCGCCCTCGCCGCCACCGGCACCCGCTCGCACCTCTACCACCCCGGGCACTTCCACACCTTCCGCCGGGCCGAGCCGGCCGCCCGCGCCGAGCTGCGCCGCGCCCGCGCCGCCGGGTCGGGGGACGGCTCCCGGTGACGTACGCCGAGCCGCCGCTGCGCGAGCCGGACCTGCCGCGTACCGCGAAGGTCCGGCCCACCGCGCTGCGTACCGGCTGGACCACCGGCGCCTGCGCGACGGCGGCGGCCAAGGCCGCGGTGACCGCCCTGGTCACCGGCGTGCCGCAGCCGGAGGTGGAGATCGGGCTGCCGGACGGCCGGCGGGTGAGCTTCCCGGTGGCCCGGTGCGACCTCACCCCGGCGTCGGAGGCGCGCGCCGAGGCGGTGGTGGTCAAGGACGCCGGCGACGACCCGGACGTGACCCACGGCGCGCACCTCACCGCCACCGTCGGCTGGCGCGCCGAGCCCGGCCTGGACCTCGCCGGCGGCCCCGGCGTCGGCACCGTCACCAAGCCGGGGCTCGGCCTCGCCGTCGGCGGCCCGGCGATCAACGAGACCCCGCGCCGGATGATCGGCCAGGCCGTGGCCGAGGTGGTCGACCTCACCGAGGTCGGCGTCCGGGTGGTGATCAGCGTGCCGGGCGGCGAGGTGATGGCCCGCAAGACCACCAACCGGCGGCTCGGCATCCTCGGCGGCATCTCGATCCTCGGCACCACCGGGATCGTCCGGCCCTTCTCCACCGCCTCCTGGCGGGCCAGCGTGGTGCAGGCGGTGCACGTGATGGCCGCCCAGGGCGAGTCCACCGTGGTGCTCTGCACCGGCGGGCGGACCGAGCGGGCCGCGCGGGAGCTGCTGCCGGAGCTGCCCGAGGTGTGTTTCGTCGAGGTCGGGGACTTCACCGGCGCCGCGGTCACCGCCGCCGTCGGCGATCAGATGACCGGGGTGGTCTTCGTCGGGATGGCCGGCAAGCTGGCCAAGCTCGCCGCCGGCATCCTGATGACCCACTACACCCGGTCCAAGGTGGACCTTTCGCTGCTCGGCGCGGTCACCGCCGAGGCCGGCGGCGACGCCGACCTGGTCGCGGCGGTCACCGCGGCGAACACCGGGCGGCACGCGTACGAGCTGTGGGAGGCCGCGGGCCTGCTCGGCCCCGCCGGAGACCTGCTCTGCCACCGGGTCCGCCAGGTGCTGCTCCGCTTCGCCGAGCGAGCGGTCACCGTCGACGTGGCCATGGTCGACTTCGCCGGCTCCCGGGTCGTCGCCTCCTCGGGCCGGTGGGCGGCGTGAGCGCCGCGCCGTCGCGGAACGGTGAGCCGGTCGCTCAGGGTGGTGACGGACGGCGGGAATCCACCGGCGTCCGATATGACTCCCAGTCATATCTATGCCTGAGCGGCATACCGCTCACCGAGGACCTGTCCGCCGGCGCGGCCGTGATCGTGGTGGGGATCGACGCCGCCGGTCGGCCGGCGCACCCCGGGCTGGCCGAGGCGCTCGCCACCGCCGGGCTGGTGGTCGGGGCGGCCCGGCACCTCGCCGCCGTGCCGGTGCCGCCCGGCTGCCCGACCGTGACCCTCGGGCCGCTCACCCCCGCCCTGGATCGGCTCGGCGCCGCCGTCGCGGCTGGCGACCACGCCGTCGTGCTGGCCAGTGGCGATCCCGGCTTCTTCGGCATCGTCCGGCGGCTGCGGGCGGCCGGGCTGCCGCTCCGGGTGCTGCCGGCGGTCTCCAGCGTGGCCGCCGCGTTCGCCCGCGCCGGACTGCCGTGGGACGGCGCGGCGGTGGTCACCGCGCACGGGCGCGACCCCCGGCCGGCGCTCAACGCCTGCCGCGCGCTGCCCGCCGTCGTGGTGCTCACCGCGCCCGGCGCCGGGGCGGCCGAACTCGGGGCGGGCCTGGTCGGCTGGTCCCGCCGGCTCATGGTGGCCGAGCGCCTGGGCACCCCCGACGAGCGGGTGACCTGGGCCAGCCCGGCGGAGGCGGCCGGTCGCACCTGGGCCGATCCCCACGTCCTGCTCAGCCTGGCCCCGGCCGCCGGTGCCGGGGGCGGGACGGGCCCGATGCGGGTGGACAACCAGCCGGCCGCCGCGCCGGCCGGCGGCTGGGCGCTGCCGGAGACCGCGTACGCCCACCGGGACTCGATGATCACCAAGGCGGAGGTACGCGCCCTCGCGGTGGCCCGGCTGCGCCCCCGCCTCGGCCGACTGGTCTGGGACGTCGGCGCCGGCAGCGGCTCGGTGGGCATCGAGTGCGCCCTGCTCGGCGCGGCCGTGATCGCGGTGGAACGCGACCCGCGAGCACCGGTGCGGGCCAACGCCGCCCGGCACGGCGTCGACCTCCGGTTGGTGACCGGTCACGCCCCCGAGGCGCTGCGCGGGCTGCCCGACCCGGACGCCGTCTTCGTCGGCGGCGGCGGCACCGACGTGCTCGCCGCGGTGGCCGAGCGCCGGCCGGACCGGATGGTGGTCACCCTCGCCGCGCTGGACCGGGTCGCCCCCGCCGTGCACCTGCTGCGCGCCGCCGGCTACGCGGTCGAGGGCAGCCAGCTCGCCGCCGCCCGCCTCGCCGACCTGCCCGGCGGCTCACTGCGCCTGGCCGCCACCAACCCGGTGGTCGTGCTGACCGGGGAGCGCCGGTGACCAGTCCATCCACCCACCACACCGGACCCTCCCGGGGAGCACACGTGCACCAGACCGCACCACCCGACCCCCCGACCGGAGCCGCCACCGCGCCCGGCCCGGCTGCCACCGTGCCCGGCCGGGGCGGGGCCACGACCGTTGCGGCCAACACGAGTGCGACGACCGGCCCCGGCACCGTCGGGCTCGTCGCCGCCACCGCCGCCGGGCGGCGGCACGCCCGGACCCTCGCCGACGCCTGGCCGCACGCCCGCCTGATCCCGGGAGAGACGGTCGCCGACGCGCTGCGGAGCGCCTGGGCGCGGTGCGACGCGGTGGTGGCGTTCCTGGCCACCGGGGCGGTGGTCCGGATCCTCGCGCCGCTGCTCGGCGACAAGCGCAGCGACCCGGCCGTGGTGGTCGTCGACGAGGCCGCCCGGCACGCCGTCGCCCTGCTCGGCGGGCACGCCGGCGGCGCCAACGCCCTCGCCGCCGAGGTGGCCGCGCTGCTCGACGCCCGCCCGGTGGTCACCACCGCCACCGACGCGGTCGGCCTGCCCGGCCTGGACACCCTCGGCTGGCCGGTCGAGGGCGCGGTGGCCGCCGTCTCCCGGGCGATCCTGGACGGCGAGCCGGTCCGCCTCGACGCCGACGCCACCTGGCCGCTGCCGCCACTGCCCGACAACGTGCGCGCCGACGCGCCGGACGGCGGGTACCGGCTGCTGGTCACCGACCGGGTCGTGCCGCTGGACGGGCGGACCGCCGTGCTGCGCCCGCCGTCCCTGGTCGCCGGGACCGGCTCCAGCCGGGGCGTGGCCGCCGCCGAGGTGGCCGGGCTGCTGCGCCGGGCGCTCGCCGGAGCCGGGCTGGCCGAGGCCAGCCTGCGCTGCCTGGCCAGCGTCGACCTGAAGGCCGACGAGGCGGGCATCGTGGACACCGCCCGCGCGCTCGGCGTACCCCTGATGACCTGGCCGGCGGCAGAGCTGGCCGCCGTCGACGTGCCGCACCCCAGCGAGGTGGTCCGCGCCGCCGTCGGCACCCCCAGCGTCGCGGAGGCCGCGGCGCTGCGCGGCGGCGACGCCACCCTGCTGGTGCCGAAGACCGCCTCGGCGATGGCGACGGTCGCCGTCGCCCGGCACGCCCCGCGCGGGCGGCTGGCGATCGTCGGACTCGGCCCCGGCGCGCCCGACCTGCGCACCCCGCGCGCGGTGGCCGAGCTGCGCCGGGCCGCCGTGGTCGTCGGCCTCGACCAGTACGTCGCGCAGGTCCGCGACCTGCTGCGGCCGGGCACCCGGGTGCTCGCCAGCGGGCTCGGCGCGGAGGAGGAGCGGGCCCGCGCCGCCGTCGCCGAGGCCACCGCCGGTCACGCGGTCGCGCTGATCGGCTCCGGCGACGCCGGGGTGTACGCGATGGCCAGCCCCGCCCTGGAGTACGCCGACGCCCGCGTCGACGTGGTCGGCGTGCCCGGGGTGACCGCCGGGCTGGCCGCCGCGGCGCTGCTCGGCGCGCCGCTCGGGCACGACCACGTCTACCTGAGCCTGTCCGACCTGCACACCCCGTGGGAGGTCATCGTCCGGCGGATCACCGCCGCTGCCGAGGCCGACCTGGTGGCGCTGCTCTACAACCCGCGCAGCCGAGCCCGGGACTGGCAGCTCGGCGCGGCGCTGGAGGTGTTCGCCGCGCACCGCCCGCCGGACACCCCGGTCGGCGTGGTGCGCAACGCCAGCCGCGCCGGCGAACGGGTCCACCTGGCGACCCTGGCCACCTTCGACCCGGCCCTGGTCGACATGTACGGCGTGGTGGTCGTCGGCAGCACCCAGACCCGGCTGGTCGCCGGCCGGATGGTCACGCCCCGGGGGTACCGGTGGCGGCGGTGAGCATCGGCGCCTGCCAGGGCTGCGGCGCCTGCCTGCTCACCTGCCCGACGCACGCCATCCGGCCGGTACCCGGCGGCCTCACCGTCCGCGAGGACCGCTGCACCGGCTGCCTGGAGTGCCTGGAGATCTGCCCGGTGGACGCCATCCGCGCCACCGCCGAACCACGAGGAGACCGATGACTTCGACCCCGGACGCCGCCCCGCCCATCGGGCGGTGGAGCCGCGCCGAGCGGGTACGCCTCGGCGGCGTGGTGGCCGCCGTCGCCGCCCTGCACGTCGCCGGATGGAGCCTCTACCTGTACTGGAACGACCAGCCGGCGGCGGCCGGCGGGCTGGCCGGGGCCGGCGCCCTGGCGTACCTGCTCGGGGTGCGGCACGCCTTCGACGCCGACCACATCGCCGCGATCGACGACACCACCCGGCTGATGCTGCTGCGTGGCCGCCGGGCGGTCGGCGTCGGCTTCTTCTTCGCCCTCGGACACAGCGCGGTGGTGCTCCTGCTCGCCCTGGTGATCGGGCTGGCCTCGGCCACCATGACCGACGGCGGCCTGGCCGGGATCCGCGAGGTCGGCGCGGTGGTCGCGGCGGCCGCCGCCACCGCGTTCCTGCTGCTGGTGGCCGGGCTCAACGCGGCGGTGCTGGCCGGGATGGCGAAGCTGTGGCGGCGGCTGCGCGCCGGCGCGCTGGACGAGTCCGAACTGGACCTGCTGCTGCTCAACCGCGGCCTGATGCACCGGATCCTCGGCTCCCGGGCGCGGTCGCTGGTCCGCTCCTCCTGGCACATGGCCCCGGTCGGCTTCCTCTTCGGGCTGGGCCTGGAGACCGCCAGCGAGGTGACCCTGCTGTCGCTGTCGGCGAGCACCGCCGCCGGCGGCGGCCTGCCGGTGCTGGCCCTGCTCACCCTGCCGCTGCTCTTCGCCGCCGGGATGTCGGCCATGGACACCGCCGACAGCCTGCTGATGGCCCGCGCCTACTCGTGGGCGTACCGGCACCCGGCCCGGCGGCTCTGGTACAACCTGGCCACCACCGGGATGACCGTGCTGGTCGGCGCGCTGGTCGCCAGCGTCTACGGGGCCAGCCTGCTGGTCGACCAGCTCGGGTTGACCGCGCTGTCCGGGTACGCCGCGCTGGGCGACCACTTCGAACAGCTCGGCTACGCGGTGGTGCTGCTCTTCGTGCTGGCCTGGGTCGGCGCGGTGGTGCTGTGGAAGCTGCGCGGCCACGACCGGCGCTACGGCGGCGCGGCCGAGGAGCGGCCGTGACCCGGGTCGTGCACGCCATCGAGCAGGAGTCGTACCGCATCCTGCGGGACCGGGTCGACCTGAGTCACCTGCCCCCGCTGAGCCGGGCGGTCACCGAGCGGGTGGTGCACGCCAGCGCCGACCTCGACTACGTCACCGAGCTGGTCTGCGACGAGGCGGCGCTGGCGGGCGGGCTGGCCGCGCTGCGCGCCGGCGCGCCGATCGTGGCCGACGTCTGGATGGTCGCCGCCGGGATCACCGGGGCCGGTCGGGACATCGTCTGCCCGGTGGCCGAGCCGGCCGCCGCCGCGCTGGCCCGCGACACCGGCCTGACCCGCTCCGCGGCGGCGGTGCGCATCGCCCTGGACCGGGTCGGCCCGGGCGCCGTCTGGGTGGTCGGCTGCGCACCGACCGCGCTGGCCGAACTGATCACCCTTGACGCGGCGCCCGCCCTGGTGGTCGGGCTGCCGGTCGGCTTCGTCGGCGCCGCCGAGAGCAAGGCGGCGCTGCGGGCCAGCGACCTTCCCGCCGTGTCCAACGTCGGTGAGAAGGGCGGCTCGGCGGTCGCCGCCGCCGCCCTCAACGCCCTGCTGTACCAGGAGGAGACGCAATGACCGCGCTGGTCATCGTCGGGCACGGCACGCGCAGCGCGGCCGGGGTCGACCAGTTCACCGCGCTCGTCGACCGGGTCCGGCGGCGCGCCGCCGGCAGCGTCGGCGACGTCGAGGGCGGCTTCATCGAGCTGTCCCGCCCGCCGCTGACCGACGCGGTCGGCGCGCTGGCCGGCCGGGGCCACCGGTCGCTGGTGGCGCTGCCGCTGGTGCTCACCGCCGCCGGGCACGGCAAGGGCGACATCCCCGCCGCGCTGGCCCGCGAGCAGGACCGCCACCCCGGCCTGACCTACCGCTACGGGCGGCCGCTCGGGCCGCACCCGCTGCTGCTCACCGCCCTGGCGGAGCGGATCGACGCCGCCCTGGCCGGGGCCGACCGGGCCGGCACCTGGGTGGCGCTGATCGGCCGCGGCTCCACCGACCCGGACGCCAACGCCGAGGTGGCGAAGGTGGCCCGGCTGCTCTGGGAGGGGCGCGGCTACGCCGGGGTCGAACCGGGCTTCGTCTCCCTGGCCGAGCCGTCCGTGCCGGCGGTGCTGGAGCGGCTGCGCCGGCTCGGCGCCCGACGGATCGTGGTCGCCCCGTACTTCCTCTTCGCCGGGGTGCTGCCGGACCGGATCGTCGCCCGGTCGACCGAGTTCGCCGCCGCCCACCCCGACCTGGACGTGCGGGTGGCCGACCTGATCGGCGACTGCGACGCGCTGGCCGACCTGGTGCTGGAACGGCACGCCGAGGCGCTGCGCGGGGACATCCGGATGAACTGCGACACCTGCGCGTACCGGGTGCTGATGCCGGGCTTCGCCGACAAGGTCGGCCGGCCGCAGACCCCGCACGATCACCCCGACGACCCGGTGGGCGGCCATCAGCACCACCACCACGACGGGCACCGGCACCACGGGCACCACCAGCACGGCCAGGAGCCCGGCCTGCGCCCGGGGCAGGTCGCCGTGGTGGGCGGCGGCCCCGGCCCGGACGACCTGATCACGGTACGGGGGCGGGCGCTGCTGGACGCCGCGGACGTGGTGGTGGCCGACCGGCTGGCCCCGCAGGGCCTGCTCGCCGGGCTGCGCCCCGGGGTGCTGGTGGTCGACGCGGCGAAGGTGCCGCGCGGGCCGTCGATGGGGCAGGACACCATCAACGACACCCTGATCGCGCACGCCCGCGCCGGCAAGCGGGTGGTCCGGCTCAAGGGCGGCGACCCGTACGTCTTCGGCCGGGGTCACGAGGAGGTCCAGGCCTGCGCGGCGGCCGGGGTGCAGACGGTGCTGGTGCCTGGGGTGAGCAGCGCGGTCGCCGCGCCGGCACTGGCCGGGGTGCCGGTCACCCACCGGGGCGTCGCGCACGAGTTCACCGTCGTCTCCGGCCACCTGCCGCCCGGGCACCCGGACTCCCTGGTGGACTGGGCGGCGCTGGGCCGGGCCCGGGGCACCCTGGTGCTGCTGATGGCGGTCGACACGGTGCAGAAGATCGCGGCGGTGCTCATCGAGCACGGCCGGGCGGCCGACACCCCGGTCCTGATGGTGCAGGACGCGGGCCAGCCGGGTCAGCGGTCGCTGTCGTCCCGGCTGGACGAGGTGGGCGAGCTGGCGGCCCGGGAGGACGTCCGGCCGCCGGCGGTCTTCGTGGTGGGGCCGGTGGTCGGGCTGCCCGGGCCCGCCCGCCCGGCCGACCCGGTTCCGTAACCTGCGACCGGCCGCCGGCGGACGGGTGGGCGGCGTCGCCGTGGGCCCACGTCGAGGTGGGCGCACCCGCGCCCGACCGGTCGGCGAGGCGCTCGCCACCCGGCCGGGCCCCGGTCGACGTCAGCCCGCCAGTGCCCGGCCCAGCGCGTAGCCGAGGGTCGCGGCGGCCAGCCCGGCGGCCACGCTGAGCAGCACGTTGGCCAGCGCGTGCCGCCGGGCGCCGGTGCGGGCCAGCCGCAGGGTCTCGTAGCCGAAGGTGGACCAGGTGGTCAGCGCGCCGCAGAAGCCGGTGCCGACCAGGGCGGTGACGGCCGGCCCGGCGGGGACGGCCAGCAGCACGCCGAGCAGCAGCGAACCGGCCACGTTGACGGTGAGGGTCCCCCAGGGCAGCAGCGAGTCGAGCCGGGCCTGCACGGCCCGGTCGGTCAGGTAGCGCAGTGGCGCGCCGAGCGCCGCGCCGACGGCGATGAGCAGGACGGTCACCGGTCGGCGCCCCGATCCAGCAGCCGGCCGGCCAGCGCGTCCCCCACCCAGACCGCCAGCAGGCCGGCGACCAGCGTCGCCGCCAGGTACGCCAGCGCGATCGGCACGGCCCCGGCGACGACCGCCCGCTGGGCGTCCACCACGTACGCGGAGAAGGTGGTGAACCCGCCGAGCACGCCGACGCCGAGGAACGGGCGGACCAGCGGGGCGGTGTCGCGCCGGCCGAGCACCGCCATCAGCGCCCCGATCAGCAGGCACCCGGTCACGTTGACCCAGAAGGTCGACCACGGAAAGCCGGTGGGCGGGTGCGGCAGCGCCGCCTGGACGCCCGCCCGGGCCAGCGCGCCGAGCACCCCGCCGGCGGCGACGGCGCCGAGCACGGCGGCCGGGTGTGCGCCCAGCTCGCGCCGGTCGGCGGATACGCGCAGGTCGACGTCGGGGTCGATGCGCCGGGATGCGGACACCTGTCCTCCTACCAGTACCTGCCCGGTCGGGTCCACCTTACGGTCGTCGGTGGTTGCGTCGATTCGGCCTGGAGCACGCCGGCGCCGCGCTGCGTCGGTTTCGGCTGGCCGGCGTCGGGGCACAACCCCCGCGACAACGATCGTCGAGAGGGGGTTCGTGATGGCCGGGAGCAGCACAACCGCCGGGACCCGCGCGGAGGAGGGCGGGGAGAAGAAGGGGTCCCGGGATGGTCGGCGGCGGCCGGACGGCCCGCCGTTCCGCAAGCCCAGGTGGCCGAAGGCGTACTCGTTCGCCCTGGTCACCGGCGCGTTCTTCCTCCTCTCCTGGGCCGGTCAGTTCATCTTCCAGCTGGTCGTGGAGAGCAACGAGGCCAGCCAGCACGGGCAGTCCTTCGCCTGGAGCGAGTTCCTGCCGCAGTTCTTCGCCTCGACGCTGGAGAACTGGCAGTCGGAGTTCCTCCAGCTGATCTGGCAGGCCGCCGGGCTGGCGCTCTTCTACCACTGGGGGTCGTCGCAGTCCCGCGAGTCCGACGAGCGCATCGAGGCCAAGCTCGACGCCCTGCTCCGGGACCGGAACCTGGACCCGCAGAACCCCTGACAGGGGACGAGCCGCGGCGGGCCCGGCCGGACCATCCGCCCGGGCCCGGCCCGTCGGGGGATCAGTTCGCGTCGGGCAGCGGGCGGGCGGCCAGCCCGCCGAGCAGTGCGCCCTCGACCGCGGTCAGCGTCACCATCCCGCTGGCCACCTCCGGCGTCCAGCCGATCCCGTCCGCCAGCCCCAGCCCCGCCAGGTGTCCACCCCAGACCAGCGCGGCCAGCGCCGCGCCGGCGACCGGCAGCCGCAGCGCCGCGTCCGGGCCGCGTACCGCGTCCGACCGGCACAGCACCAGGTCGGCGAGGGCGGCGCCGGCCACCGCGCCGACCGCGCCCGAGGCCTGCGGCACCGGGAACTCGAACATCACCAGGGCGAACAGCGCCACCCCGGCGACCACGGCGCTGGCCGCCCCGGGCGTCGCCCGGCGGCGGTGCGACAGCAGGACCGGCACGCCGATGACCACCGTGGTGACCAGGTACGCGTCCACGCCGAGGACGGCCGCCTGCTGAGCACCGGAGGCCCCCGTCTCCCGGGTGGCGGCGGCGCTGAGGAACGCCGAGGAGTGGCCGAGCAGGATGGTGGTGGCCATCGTGCCGAGCGCCAACGAGGCGACCCCGGTCGCCGCCCGCGCCCCGCCCTCCCGGCTGGCCCACCAGGAGCGCAGCGGGCTGGTCAGCAGCAGCACCGCCCCGCCGTCGAGGAGCAGGTGACTGGGGCTGAACTCGGCGTCCAGCCCGACCTCCACCCCGAGCGTCTCGTGCCACACCAGGTCGGCCAATCCGCCGGCGGCGAAGACCGCGACGCCGATCGCGCCCACCCGGTACCCCCGCGGCCAGCCGTCGCGCCACCACCGCGGCGCGCGGTCCCGACGCCGGTACGCCAGCCAGCAGATCCACCCCGCGCTGCCGGCGAAGCCGGCGTACAGCAGGCCGTGCCACGGCGTGAAGAAGCCCTCGATGGTGTCGAGCAGGCTGGTGTGCGCCCACCCGTCGGCCAGCGCCCCGCCCACCAGGCACGCGCCGAGCAGGACGGCGACCAGATCCTCCCACCGGCTCGCCGGGGCCACCCCCGGCCGGCTGGCCGCCCGCCCGCCGATGCCCGCCGGTGCCGTGTCGGTACGCGTCATCGTCGCCACCCTCCCACGTCGTGTGCCACCGTGCGCCATTGTGCCGCTTCGCTGCGTGATCGGGCGGCAGGCGCATCGACCGTCGCCGCGGTGGTCGGCCGTCCGGGGCGGGGCGTACGGTACGCAACGTCGCCTCGGCGCGGACCCGCGCCGGACCCGCGCGCCCAGGAGGCACCGTGCAGGACCGCACCCCCTCGCCGGAGGAACTGGAACCCGTCGAACGGGTCGGGGTCGACGAGCTGCGTGCGTTGCAACTCGACCGGCTGCGCTGGTCGCTGCGGCACGCGTACGACAACGTGCCGCACTACCGGCGGGCGTTCGAGGCGGCCGGCGTGCACCCCGACGACTGCCGGGAGCTGGCCGACCTCGCCCGGTTCCCGTTCACCGGCAAGGCGGAGCTGCGGGAGAACTACCCCTTCGGCATGTTCGCGGTGCCCCGCGAGCGGGTGGCGCGGCTGCACGCGTCCTCCGGCACCACCGGCCGGCCCACCGTGGTCGGCTACACCCGCGAGGACCTGCGGACCTGGGCGCGGCTGATGGCCCGCTCGATCCGCGCCTCAGGCGGGCGGCCCGGCGACCGGGTGCACGTGGCGTACGGCTACGGCCTGTTCACCGGCGGCCTGGGCGCGCACTACGGGGCCGAGGAGCTGGGCTGCACGGTCATCCCGGTCTCCGGCGGGATGACCGAACGGCAGGTGCTGCTGATCCGCGACTTCCAGCCCGAGGTCATCATGGTCACCCCCAGCTACATGCTGGCCATCGTGGACGAGATGGAGCGCCAGGGCGTCGACCCGCGCGCCACCTCGCTGCGGGTCGGCATCTTCGGCGCCGAGCCGTGGACCGAGGACATGCGCCGGGAGATGGAGCAGCGCCTCGACATGCACGCGGTGGACATCTACGGCCTGTCCGAGGTGATGGGCCCGGGGGTGGCCACCGAGTGCGTGGAGACCAAGGACGGGCTGCACCTCTGGGAGGACCACTTCTACCCCGAGATCATCGATCCGGTCACCGGCGCGGTGCTGCCCGACGGCGAGCAGGGCGAGCTGGTGCTCACCTCGCTGACCCGGGAGGCGATGCCGGTGGTCCGCTACCGCACCCGCGACCTCACCCGCCTGCTGCCCGGCACCGCCCGGCCGATGCGCCGGATCGAGAAGATCACCGGTCGGACCGACGACATGATGATCGTGCGCGGGGTGAACGTCTTCCCGACCCAGATCGAGGAGCTGATCCTGCGTACCCCCGCGCTGTCGCCGCACTTCCAGTGCGTGCTGGCCCGGGAGGGGCGGCTCGACACCCTGACGGTCAAGGTGGAGCGCCGCGCCGGAGTCGGCGTCGAGGAGGCCGCCCACGCCGGCCGGTCCCTGGTCGAGCAGGTGAAGAACACCATCGGGGTCAGCGTGGCGGTGGAGGTGATCGCGCCGGACGGGGTGGAGCGCTCGATGGGCAAGATGCGGCGGATCGTCGACCAGCGGCGGGTGGGCTGAGATGGCGGAGAACGGCCGGCCCGCGGCGGGGCGTACCGCCGCGCACGACATGTTCGACGCGGACGTGGCCTCCCGCGCCCTGGGCATCGAGCTGGTCTCCGCCGGCGACGGCGCCGCGGTGGCCCGGATGCGGGTGACCGCGACCATGCTCAACGGGCACGCCATCGGCCACGGCGGCTTCGTCTTCCTGCTCGCCGACACGGCCTTCGCGCTCGCCTGCAACAGCCACGGCCCGGCCACGGTCGCCGCCGGCGGCGAGATCAGCTTCCTGCGCCCGGTCCGCGAGGGCGACCTGCTGACCGCCCGGGCCACCGAACGGACCCGCTACGGCCGCAGCGGCATCTACGACGTCACCGTCTCCCGCGGCGCCGAGGTGGTCGCCGAGTTCCGGGGCCGCAGCCGGACGCTGGCCCGCGGCGCCGAGGGCTGACCGCGCGGCGCACCGCCGCTGTCGGGGGTTTCCGGCACGATGACCGGATGACACACATCGTGCCCTTCCATTCCGTGTACGGGCTCCGGCCGGCCGTGCTGGCCCAGGCCGACCGGTTGCGCGCGGCCGGGCACCGGGTCGTCACTCCCGACCTCTACGGTGAGCCGCCCACCGACACCGTGGAGGCGGGTTTCGCGCTGCTCGACAAGATCGGCCGCGACGAGGTGCTGCGGCGGGGCCGGGCCGCGCTGGCCCCGTTGCCGCCGGAGACGGTGCTGGCCGGCTGGTCGATGGGCGCGGGGGTGGCCGGGGCGCTGCTGGCCGAGCGGCCCGACGCCGCCGCGCTGCTGCTCCTGCACGGCACCGGCGCCGAGCCGGCCGCGGTCCGCCCGGGCCTGCCGGTGCAGCTGCACCTCGCCGACCCCGACGAGTACGAGACGCCGGAGGAGGTCGCCGAGTGGCAGCGGGCGATGACCGGGGCGGGGGCGCGGCTGGAGGTGTTCCGCTACCCGGGGGCCGGGCACCTCTTCACCGACCCGGACGTGCCGGACCACGATCCGCGGGCCGCCGAGCAGACCTGGGAGCGGGCGCTGACCTTCCTCGCCGGGCTGCCCGGCCCGTCGGCCGGCTGACCCGGGCTGCCCACCACGCCCTCCGCGTGCCGGTTCGCCGGTGCGCCGGCGAGCGGTTGAGGCCACCGGCCTGAGCGGCGGGCCCGTCGCCCCGAAGCCCGTGACCGTGGCCGCCGTGGTCTCCAGTCCGCGCGGTCCGCCGTTTCGCCGGCCGCCTCGCGTGCCGGGGATCGGTTCAGGCCACTCGTCTGAGCGGCGGGCCGCCCCGCGGCGGCGTCTGGCCGGCGCGCTCCGCTGCCGCGTGACGCAGTGCCAGCACGACGGCGGCACTGCCCCGGCCGGTGGGAGCGGGAGGCGACGACGGCCGGTGCGCGCGCCCGTCCGGCGCGTTGGCCAGGGGTCGGTCGTGGCCCGCGCCGGTGTCGGAGGCTCGCCCGTGCCGGCGCGGCCCGGCGGCGAGCCGGGGGAGGATCGGCACGACAGGGTCCTCGTGGCCGCCGCCGGAGCGCGGACCCCACCCCAGGTCACGGCGGAGGCCGTCGGCTATCCGGGTGCCCTCGTCCCGGATCCGGTTTCGGGTTGACGGCGCCGGTGGCATCGACCACCGCCCCGCGCCGTCCACGGTGGACCGAGGGCCGGACGCGATCACGTCGGGGCGCGTTCGGGCGGCGTGGTGGCCCTGCCCGCCGTCGAGGGCTGCCGCCGGGGCGAGGACGGCTACCTGCTCGGCAGCGAGGGCGGGAGCCGGCTCGGCGTGGGCCGGGCGGGGCGTGGCGAGGCGGGGAGCGGCCGTACTCGAGCGGGTGGGCGCCACCCGTCCGGATGCCGTCGCGCGCCACTGCTCGGCCCGCCGGCCGAACTCGGCGCGGACCGCCCGGGGCAGCCGGTCGTACGCGGTCCGGCGCAGGGCCGGGTCCACGATCTCGTACCGGCCGTGCCGGTCGCACCGGAGCAGGGTGTCGGCGGTGGCGAGCCGGCGCAGCAGCGCCGCCGCCCGCCCGGGCGCCCAGCCGAGCAGCCGGTCGACGGCCGGCGCGGTGAAGTCGACGCCCAGCGCCGCGCCCGCCGTCAGCACCGCCCGCCGCGCGTCGTCGAGCAGGTCCAGCCGGGCGGAGGCCATCCGGCGGACCGCCTCCGGCAGTCCGGGCTCCCCGTCGCCGCTCGCTGCGACGTACGCGCCGGCGTACCCGGGCATGCCGCCGACCAGCGGCAGCAGGCGGCCGGCGAGCGCGGCCGGCCGTCCGGCGCGGCCGAGCAGCCGGCGCAGCAGCCGCCCGGTGTCGACCGCGCCCAGCGGTGCCAGCGCCACCCGGCAAAGGCGGTCGTCGGGCACGGGCTGTGGGTCGGCCAGCTGCGGTCGGTGGGTGGCGACCACGGCCAGCGGCAGCCCGCGCAGGGTGGCCGCCGCGAAGAGGGCCCGCAGGAAGCGGTCCAGCTCCGGCCCGGCCCGGTCCAGGTCGTCGACCGCGACCACCACCGGCTGCCGGGCGGCGAGGGCCAGCAGCACCTGGCGGCAGGCCGCCGGGGCGCCGGTCGCCGGGGCCGTTCCCTCCGGCGCGGCGAGCAGCGCCGCCAGCGCGGTGACCGTCGCGGTGGCCCGGGCCGGCGCGACCAGCCCGTCGACCAGGGCGGCCAGCCGCCGGTGGACCACCGCCGGCGGGTCGCTGTCGCGCACCCCGGCCAGGTCGCGCACCAGCTCGGCGACCGGCCCGAGCGACCCCTGCGGGTACGGCGGGCAGCGCGTCACGCACCAGCGGACCGCCACCCCGTCGACCTCCCGCAGCGCGTGGCGCAGCTCGTGCAGCAGCCGGCTGCGGCCGATGCCGTCCGGTCCGACCAGCGACACCCATCGTGGCCGGTGCTCGCGGGCGGCGCGGACGAGCTGGTCCTGGGCGGTGGCCAGCTCCCGGCGCCGGCCCACCAGCGGACCCTCGTGCCGGGGCCGGCGCGGCCGGGCCGGCGCGGTGACCCGCCAGACGTCGACCGGCAGCGCCTTGCCGGCCAGCGCCACCGGGGCGAGGGCGCGCTGGTCGACCAGGTCGGCGGTGGCCCGGTGGGTGGCGGCGCAGACCACCACTCCGCCGGCCGGGGCGTACTCCTGCAACCGGGCCGCGGTCGTGGTGACCGCGCCGCTGGCCGCGCCGTGCCCGCCGTCGTGGGCGGCGGCCAGGTCGACCACCGCCTCGCCGGTGGCCACCCCGACCCGGACCCGCAGCCGCACGCCCCCCGGCATGGGCCGCCGGTCCAGGGCACGCTGGATCTCCAGCGCGGCCCGGACCGCCCGGTACGCGTCGAGCCCGTCGGAGCGGCGCGCGCCGAACAGCGCCATCACCGCGTCACCGACGTACTTCTCGACCACGCCGTCCCAGTGCCGCAGCACCCCGGCGACGGTGTCGAAGTACGCGCGTTGCAGCGCGCGGACGTCCTCCGGGTCGAGCCGTTCGGTCAGCGCCGTCGAACCGACGATGTCGGCGAACAGCACGCTGACCACGCGCCGTTCCTCCCGGACCGGCCAGGGCGACGTGACGTCCTCCCGACCGGTGGCGACCGTGGACAGTGGCATCGCACCCACCTTTCCCCCCAGCAGCGGTGCCTTACGACATCCGGACACTGTCACCACCGGGCCGTCGGGGGATCTGCAGAACGACGTATGTCGGCCGGTCGCAACCTTTAGTCGCAATGTCGACGCGAGGAGTACCACAGCGGGATCAAGCCCGTAGAACGGTGCGGGGACCTGTGACTAGGCTGCGGACATGGCCAGCGATGTGGACAATGCGCCGCTCGTCGGCCGTGCCGATCAGCTGACGGCGCTGCGTTCCGCGCTGCTCGACGAGCTCGGGCCCGGGCAGACCGCGGCGGTCTTCGTCAGCGGTGAGAGCGGGGTGGGCAAGACCCGGCTGCTGCACGAGGTCGGGGCACGGCTGCGTGACGCGGGAGCCGTCGTACTGACCGGCACCTGCCTGGACATCGGCGACGCCTCGCCGCTGCACCCGGTGATCCAGGCGCTGCGCCGCTTCGACGCCGAGCTGACCGCCACCCAGGCGCGGACCTCGTCGGCCGTACGCGGCCTGCTGCGGGCGTTCGCCGAGGAGACGGCCACGGCCGACGGCGGCGCGCTGCTGGAGCGGGTGTCCCGCGGGTTGGCCCTGATCGCCGAGGGCCGTCCGCTGGTGCTGGTCCTCGACGACCTGCAGTGGGTCGACCGGAGCACCCGGCAGCTACTGCTCTACCTCCTCGCCGGCCTGGGCGACCTCCAGCTCTCCGTGCTCGCCGCGGTGCGGGCCGAGTCGTTGCAGGGTGCCCACCCGCTGCGCCGGGTGCTCACCGAGCTGCGGCGGCTGCGTTCGGTCCGGGTGGTCGACCTGGCCCCGCTGGACCGGGCGGACACCGACCGGCTGGTCGCCGCGATCGTCGGCACACCGCCGGCCCCGGAGGCCGCCGAGCAGGTCTGGCAGCGCAGCGGCGGCAACCCCTTCGTCGTCGAGGAACTCGCGCGCGACCTGCGCGACGGCCGCGACGGGCTCTCCGACACCCTGCGCGAGATCTTCCTGTCCCGGGTCGACGCGCTGCCCCAGCACGCGCACGCGGTGGTGCACGCCGTGGCCGCCGGGGTGGAGCCGGTCGAGCACTGGCTGCTGGCCGAGGTGCTGGGCCTGCCCGAACAGGAGCTGATCGAGGCGGTCCGCGCCGCGGTGGCGCACCGGCTGCTGGTCGGCGCGGACGACGGCTACCGGCTCCGGCACCGCCTGGTCGCCGAGGTGCTCGCCCACGAGCTGCTGCCCGCCGAGCGCTCCGCCCTGCACCGGCGCTACGCCGAGGCGCTCACCCGGGCGCCGGCGGAGCTGCACCAGGCCCGGCTGGCGCACCACTGGCGGTTGGCCGGCGAGCCCGGCCGGGCGTTGCCGGCGGCGATGGCCGCGGCCCGCGAGGCCGAGCGGCTGCACGGTTTCGCCGAGGCGCACCGGCACTGGTCGGTGGCGTTGCAGCTGGCCGACACCCCGCCCGCCGGGCCGACGGAGGCGGCGCCGGTGGAGGTCGACCGGGCGGCGCTGCTGGAGCACGCGGCCGAGACCGCCCACCAGTGCGGCGAGCACGCCCGGGCGCTCTCCCTGCTGGCCGAGCTGGCCGGCGGCGACGACGCCGAGGCGTCCTGCGCGCTGCGCATCCGGCGGGCCCGCTACCTGGCCGCCGCCGGGCGCTCCGCCCCCGCCGAGGCCGAGTACCAGCGCGTGCTGGAGGACGCCGACTGCACCTCCCGGGAACGGGCCACCGCCGCCGCCCACCTCGCCGAGCTGCTGCTGCACCTGGGCCGGTACGCCGACGCCGGCGCCCGGGCCCGGGAGGCGCTGGCGCTGGCGGCCGAGGTCGACGGAAGCACCACCGAGGTGGTGCTGGCCAGCTCGGCGCTCGGCTTCAGCGAGGCGTTCCTGGAGGACCCGGACGCCGGCCTGGCCGTGGTGCGGCGGGCGCTGGAGATCGCCGAGCGGGCCGGCCGGCCCGAGGACGTGGCGTGCGCGTACCTGCACCTGGCGGAGCTGCTGACCGGGCCGCTGAACATCCTCGAGGAGGGGGTGGTGGTGGCCCGCCGGGGCGCCGAGCGGGTCGCCGAGCTGGGGCTGGGACGCACCTACGAGACCCGGCTGCTGGCCATCGCCACCAACGGGCTGTTCCGGGTGGGGCAGTGGGCCGAGGCGGAGAAGGTCGTCGCGGCGGCGCTGCGGCACCGCCCGTCGGGCGCGGACGCCGTCGAGCTGCTGCTGGCCCGGTGCCGCCTCTCCGTCGGCTACGGCGACGTGGCGGCCTCCGACCGCGACCTGGAGGCGGTGGCCACGGTGCTGGCCGGTGGCGGGGCGCGGCACGTGCTGCCGATGCTGATCCTGCGGGCCGGGCTGGCGATGTGGCAGGGCCGGCACGACGTGGCCCGGCAGGCCGTGCAGCGCGGCCTCACCGAGAGCCGCTCGGACGACGTGGTGCTGCTGGCCACCCTGGCCTGGCACGGCCTGCGCGCCGAGGCGGAGGCGCACGCCAGCCGGACGGTGCCGGTCGACGAGACCGTGGTCCGGCGGCTGCGCGAGGTGGTCGACCGGGTGGCCCGCAAGAGCGCCCACGCCGCCCGGCCGGTACGCCTGGGCGCGGAGGGCTTCCTGGTGCTGTGCACGGCCGAGCTGAGCCGGCTCGACGGGCGGGGCGACCCCGACCTGTGGGCCCGGTCGGCCGCCGAGTGGGACCGGCGCAATCACCCGTACCCGGCGGCGTACTCGCGGCTGCGGCAGGCCGAGGCGCTGCTCGCCCGACGCAGCCGCAGCGCGACCGCGGCCAAGCTGCTGCGCCGGGCGTACGAGATGGCGCAGGGGCTGGGCGCCGTGCCGCTGACCAGCGAGATCAAGACCCTCGCCGGGCGGGCCCGGGTGGAGCTGGAGGAGCGCGCCCAGCCGGCCGGCGGCCCGGGGGCGGCCCGCAGTGAGCCGGTCAGCGACGAACTGGCGGTGCTGACCGCCCGGGAGCGTGAGGTGCTGGCCGCGGTGGCCGAGGGGTTGACCAACAAGGAGATCGGCCAGCGGTTGTTCATCAGCGAGCGGACCATCGGCGTGCACGTCTCGCACATCTTCGACAAGCTCCAGGTGCGTACCCGGGTCCAGGCCAGCGCGATCCACCTGCGCAACGGCGCTGACTGAGCACACACCGGGTCGCGACGAATACGTCGTTCTACTGATCCCGTACGTCGGTGTCGCTGGAAGGCTGTCCAGCGACGCCGACGGCACGGGGGTGCCCCGACCACTGTGGAGGAGACATGACGGAACCGGTCTGGGGCCCGGTCCACGCCGACATCGTCGGGCTGCTGGCGGACCACCCGGGCGACGTGCCGGCGGTGGTGGACCACCTCACCAAGCTCCAGGACCTGCTGGTGCGGCTGCCGCCGTTGGAGCGCAGTTGCCCGCTGGCCGACTTCAACGAGCTGTACCTGACCATCACCACCAGGGTGCTGGAGGGGCTGTACGACGACTTTTTCGCCGACCCGGTCTTCCTGTCCCGGCTCGACGTGGAGTTCGCCACCCGCTACTTCGACGCGCTGCGACTGTGGACGGAGTCCAGCCCGACCACCCCGAAGGCCTGGTCGTGCCTGTTCAAGCGGATGCGCGGCCCGGACGCCCGGCCGCTGCCGTCGGCGGCGGCGGGGGTGAACGCGCACATCAACTTCGACCTGCCGTTCGCGCTGGTGACGACCTTCGACCACCTGGAGTCCGAGCCGGTCGACGGCAGTGAGCAGCACCGCGACTATCTCAAGATCAACGACATCTTCGCCGACAAGATCCCCTCGCTGCGGCGCGGCTACCTGGAGCGGTGGCAGCTGCTGATCGACATGCTCAACGGGGACGTCGACGACTGGTACCAGGGCGAACTGGTGGAATACACCCGGGACGTGGCCTGGCGCAACGCCCAGAAGATCTGGCGGTGCCGGCACGACCCGCACGCCCGCGACTGCGAGCGCACGCGGCTGGACGACAACGCCGCGGCGCTCGGCCGGCTGCTGCTCTCGCCGCTGGGGGCGTTCCTGCAGTAGCCGGGGACGGGGGGTCCCCGCGCTCCGGGAAACCGGGGCGCGGGGACGCGTCCCCGCCGGGCAGGATGGCCGGATGCCGATGACCGAACAGCCCCTGCCCGGCAACGTCACCAGCGGCGTGGTCCGGGTCGGCGACACGGTGCGCCGGCCGGTCGGCCCGTGGACCGACAGCGTCGACGCGCTGCTGGCGCACCTGCACGCGGTGGGCTTCACCGGCGCGCCCCGGCCGCTGGGCCGCGACGCGCGGGGCCGCCAGGTGCTGGAGTACGTGCCGGGGGAGTGCGGGCCGGAGGCCGGGACGTACCCGCCGGCGGAGCTGGCCTCGATCGGCCGCCTGCTGGCCGACCTGCACGACGCGGTGGCGGGGTTCGTGCCCCCGGAGTCGGCCGGCTGGCGGGTGGCCATCGCCCCGGACGGCGTCGACCTCGTCTGCCACCACGACGCCGCGCCCTGGAACCTGGTCCGCGCCGACCGCGGCTGGGTGCTGATCGACTGGGACGGCGCCGGCCCCGGCACCCGGCGCTGGGAGTTGGCGTACGCCGCGCAGGCCATGGCGGGGCTGCGGCCGGACCGGCCGGTCGCCGAGTCCGCGCGGCGGCTGCGCGCCCTGGTCGACGGGTACGGCCTGGCCGACGCGGACCGCCCGGCACTGGCCGCCACCCTGGGCCGCCGGGCCCGGGCGATGTACGCGCTGCTGCGCGACGGCGCCCGCGACGGGGTGCAGCCCTGGGCCCGGATCTTCACCGTCGACGGGCCGTACTGGCGGGCCACCGCCGCGCACCTGGACGCGCACGTCGAGGACTGGACCCGCGCGCTGGAGTGAGCCGGGGTGTCGACCGGCCGGCACCGGGTACGCGCGGGTCATGCCTGTGCACCGCTCCGCGTTCCGCTTCGACCCGGCCTTCCGGGCCCCGCTGGCGCTGCTCGGCGTACGCCCGGAGACCTCCTGGGTGCTCGTCGACGACGAGGCGCTGGAGATTCGGTACGGACCCTGGCGGCTGCGCACCCCCCGGGCCAACATCACCGGGGCGCGGCTCGACGGGCCGTACCGGTGGTGGCGGACGATCGGGCCGCACCTGTCGTTCGCCGACCAGGGGGTCACCTTCGGCACCAGCACCGCCGCGGGGGTCTGTGTGCAATTCGCCGACGCCGTCCCGGCCCTGGTGCCGGGACCGTGGCCCCGTCACCCGGGCGCCACGGTCACCGTTTCCGACCCGGAGGCCCTGCGGGACGTCCTGGGGGCGCCACCGGGCTGAGAGCAGCGGGCCCGCGCGGTGTCGCGCCCGCGATGATCTCCCGGCTTGCCGGTTCCGCCGAGCGGTGCCGTGGGTACCGCCTACGGTCGGTGCAGGACCGTAGAGAGTGGGACGGGCATGGTGGACGGGCGGGACGGGGCGACGCCACGGCGTACCCGGGGGCGGCGTGGCACGCCGGCGGGTCTCGGGGCCGAGGTGCGGGCGGCCCGCGATCCGCTGCACGGGGAGCGCACCCGATCGGGGTCGGTGACGGTCCCGGAGTGCGTGGAGAGCCACGCCCGCCCCCGCCCGGCGGCCGACCCGCTGCGGCGCTGGCTCTTCGCCCACCAGGTGCAGCCCGCCGGCCCCGAGGCGCAGGAGGGTACGCAGAAGCGCCACCCCTGGTGGCAGGTGATGTGCCTGACCGGCGTCGACTACTTCTCCACCCTGTCGTACCTGCCCGGCATCGCGGCGCTGGCGGCCGGGGCGCTCTCCCCGCTGGCCACCCTGCTCATCGTGGCGCTGACCCTGTTCGGGATGCTGCCGATGTACCGGCGGGTGGCCCGGGAGAGCCCGCACGGGCAGGGCTCGGTGGCGATGCTGGAGCGGCTGCTGCCGTTCTGGCGCGGCAAGATCTTCGTTTTGGTGCTGCTCGGCTTCGTCGCCACCTCGTGGATCATCACGATCACCCTCTCCGCCGCCGACGCGACGGTCCACCTGATCGAGAACCCGTACCTGCCGGCGTCCTTCCCGCACGGCACGGCCGCCGCCGTGGTGGTGACCGTGGTGCTGCTGCTGGTCCTCGGCGGGGTGTTCCTGCTGGGGTTCAGCGAGGCGGTCACCGTGGCCATCCCGCTGGTCGCGGTCTTCCTCGGGCTGAACGCGGTGATCGTGGTCGCCGGGCTGGCCGAGGTGGTCGCGGACCCGCCCCTGGTGGGCGACTGGACGCAGGCGCTGACCGCCGGCGGCACCGGTCTCGGCGAGCTGCTCGGGCCCGCGGTGCTGGCCTTCCCGCTGCTGGTGCTGGGCCTGTCCGGTTTCGAGACCGGGGTCAGCATGATGCCGCTGGTGAAGGGGGCGGGGGCGGACTCCCGGCAGCGCCTGGAGGCGCGGATCCGCAACACCCGCAAGCTGCTCGCCGCCGCCTCGCTGATCATGTCGGTGTACCTGATCGCCACCACGTTCGTCACGACGGTGCTGATCCCGGCGGAGGAGTTTCGGCCGGGCGGCGCCGCCAACGGACGGGCCCTGGCCTGGCTGGCCCACGAACACCTCGGCGAGGCGTTCGGCACGGTCTACGACATCAGCAGCGTGCTGATCCTCTGGTTCGCCGGCGCCTCGGCGATGGCCGGCCTGATCAACATCGTGCCGCGCTACCTGCCGTCGTACGGGATGGCGCCGGAGTGGAGCCGGGCGGTCCGGCCGGTGGTGATCGTCTACACGCTGATCAGCATCTTGATCACGGTCGCCTTCCGGGCGGACGTCAACGCCCAGGCCGGCGCGTACGCCACCGGGATCCTGGCGATGATGGTCTCCGGCTCGGTGGCGGTGACCATCGCGGCCGTGCGGGCCCACCACCGGTTCGCCGGGGCCGGCTTCGGCCTGCTCACCGCCGTCCTGCTCTACGCCCTCGCCGAGAACGTGATCGCGAAGCCGGACGGCATCGCCATCTCGGCCCTGTTCATCGCCGGGATCATCGCCGTCTCGCTGATCTCCCGGGTGTCCCGCACCACCGAGCTGCGGGCGGAGCGGATCGAGTTCGACCCGACCGCCCGGCGGTTCATCGCCGACTCGCTGACCCACGACGGCCGGCTGCACCTGATCGCCAACAAGCGCGACAGCGGGGCGCTCAAGGAGTACCGGGTCAAGGAGCGGGCGCAGCGCGGCATGAACCCGGTACCGGGCGCGGCGGACGTGCTGTTCCTGGAGATCGACGTGGTGGACCCGTCCCAGTTCAGCCAGGTGCTGCGGGTGCACGGTGTCGAGGTCGGCGGCTACCGGGTGCTGCGGGCCAGCAGCCCGGCCGTCCCGAACGCCATCGCCGCCATCCTGCTCGCCCTGCGCGACGGCACCGGCGTACGCCCGCACGCGCACTTCGAGTGGTCCGAGGGCAACCCGCTCGCCCACCTGCTGCGCTACCTCATCCTCGGCCGGGGCGACACGCCGCCGGTGGTCCGGGAGATCATCCGCAAGAGTGAGCCGGACCCGTCGCGCCGGCCGGGCATCCACGTCGGCGGCTGAGCGCACCTAGTGGTGGGTCCGGGCCGCTGGTCAGCCCAGTGATCGCAGCCGCCCGGCCAGGTCGCCGGCGAAGAAGTCGAGGAAGCCGTCCGGGTCGGGGCCGGCGTTCTGCAGGACGATGTGGTCGTAGCCGGCGTCGACGAACGCCTTGACCGCCGCCACGTGCACCTGCGGATCCGGGCCGACGGCGAACTGGCGCCGGATGTGGTGGTCCTCCACCCACGAGGTCGCCGCGTCGAAGTTCGCCGGGTTGGGCAGCTCGCTCATCACCTTCCACCCGGTGATCGCCCACCGGCTGGTCTCCCATGCCGCCCGCACCGCCTGTTCCTCGTCGCCGGCCCAGGCGAGCGGCACCTCGGCGTAGCGGGGTCCGGCGCCGCCGGCCGCCCGGTAGTGCTCGACGATGGACGACTTCGGCTCGGTGACGAACAGGCCGTCGCCCAGCTCGGCCGCCATGGTGGCCGACGACCTGCCGCTGGCCGCCACGGCGATCACCGGCGGGGTCTCCGGCAGGTCGAAGACCCGGGCGTCCTCCAACTGGAGGTGCCTGCCCTCGTACGACTGGTAGCCGCCCTGCCACAGCAGGCGGATGATCTCCAGCGCCTCGCGCAGTCGCTCGTGTCGCCCCCGTACGCTCGGGAAGCCCTGCCCGACCACGTGCTCGTTGAGGCGTTCCCCGGCGCCGACGCCGAGGGTGAACCGGCCGTCGGAGATCAGCGCCATGGTCGCCGCGGCCTGCGCGATGATCGCCGGGTGGTACCGCACGGTGGGGCAGGTGACCCCGGTCGCCAGGCCCAGGCTGCTCGTCCTCGCGGCGATCGCGCCCAGCACGCTCCAGGTGAAGGACGAGTGGCCCTGCACGTCGAGCCAGGGGTGGAAGTGGTCGCTCATCTCCACGAAGTCGAAGCCGGCCTGCTCGGCGCGGACCGCCTGGCGGATGATCTCCTGCGGGGCGTACCCCTCCGAGGCCAGCTTGTAGCCGATCTGCATGCCGCGTCTCCGTCCCGTCCGGCGCTGGGCCGCTGCCCTTCCCGGCCCGTCGGCCGACAAACGCACCCCTCGACCCAGCCTCCTAGGACGCCGTAGGGGTGGTGACGGGCGTGATCGGGAGCGGACACGAAACGGCCCGCGCCCCGGGGTGCGGGCGCGGGCCGGGGGTCGGTGGACCTACTTGGACGGCTCGGGCAGCTTGCAGTCGACCTTCGGGTTGGCGCCGATGTAGTTCAGCGGCCCGGCCACGATGGTCACCAGGATCGTGCCGGCCTCGGCGCAGTTGGTGTCGTCGTTGCTGTAGTAGCCGCGCTGCCCGGCGGCGATCGCGCCGATGAGCAACCAGATGACGACGATGACTCCGAAAATCGATGTGCCGCGCATGGGGTGCCTCCAGGGTCGTGGTGGGTCGAGGTGACGCACTTGTACCCAGACGCGACGAGCGGATAAACGACATCCGGAACGGTCACCGGCGCACCGGCCGGATCAGTGCGGCGGGGACGGGCGCTCCGGCGGCTTGCCCCGGCTGCGCAGGGTGTCCGCGACGGCCACGCCGGCGAGCACCACCATCGCGCCCGCGGCGGCGGAGAGCGGTGGCAGGAAGAGCACCGCCGGGGCGAGGGTCAGCAGCGCCAGCAGCCCGCCGGGGCGCGACAGCGAGACCCGGCTGAACACCTCGTACTCGAAGGCGGACCGGCCGACCAGGAAGAGGGCCGGCCCGCCGAGGATGACCGCCGCCCACGACGGCGGGGTGTGCCCCAGCGGCTCGTGCAGCACCAGGTCGAAGCCGGCCGCCGTGGTCACCACTCCCGCTACCAGGGTCAGGTGGGTGTACGGCGCGCTCAGCAGGAACCGGCTCGGCGCCTGCGCCGCCTGGATCGCGTGCGGCAGCAGTTCACCCGAGCGGTGCACGTAGATCCGCCAGAGCAGCAGGGTGGTGAGGAAGGCGATGGCGAACGCGCTGATGTTCTCCGCCTCGGAGTGCACGCGGCTGAACATGGTGCCGATGACCAGGACGGCGTCGCCGAGCGCGATGATGAAGAACTGCTGGAAGCGCTCCGACAGGTGCTCGGCGGTGACGTTGCGCTGCCGCTCGGGGACCATCCCCAGCCCGGGCACCGGGTACGCCAGCCGGAAGCCGCCGTAGTCGATGGCGAGCGCCAGCGCCCAGAACGCCTCCCGGGCGTGCCCGCTCACCGTGGCGCCGATGATCCAGGGGACCGCGGAGACGGCAAACCAGATGAAGATCCGCGCCGCCCGGCGCTGGGTCGGCCGGTGTCCGCGTACCGTGGGCATGAGGAACAGGCCCCGGCCGAGGTGGATCGCCACGTAGGTGCCGGCGAAGACCATGCCCCGGTCGGTGAAGGCGTGCGGGATGGCCGTGGTCATCAGCAGCGCGCCGAACATCACCGCCGTGACCAACAGTTTGATCTCGGTGCGCTGCGGGTCGTACATGTCGGTGACCAGCGTGGTGATCGCCCAGGTCCACCAGACCGCCATCAGGATGATCAGGGACTGGCCGGCGTGCTGCCAGGTCAGGTCGGTGACCAGGTTATTGGAGATGAGAGCGAGCGCGACGACGTAGACCAGGTCGAAGAAGAGCTCCAGCAGGGTCACCCGGCGGGGCCCCTCGGGGTCACGCACCGGCGCGCCGGTCTGCCGGGCGGGCGGCTCCGGCATGAGTGGCTGCACGTGCTGCTCCTGCGTACCGGGTTTTCGGCGCGGCGGGCCGCGGTCGGCCCGCTCACCGACGGTAGCGACGGCCGCCGGGCGACGTGTCCGGTTCGGCGCTTTCCCGGCGAATCCCGGTTGCCCGTCACCTCGGCGACGAGATGACGGTACGGCTGCCCAGCGCGCCCGGCCACGCCGCGCAGGTGGCCGAGGAGCAGCGCTGGCTGCCGGTGCCCGCCCCCCGCTGCCCGTCCCGATCCCGCTCCCGCAGGGGAGCCCGCCGAGGGCTCTCCGTTGGCGTGGTCAGCCGATGGATAGAGGGGGACAGGCCTGGGTGGAGCCGATCGCCGACCTGACCGCGTTCGCCACCGGGCTCGCCGGCTCCCTCGCGACCCTGCATCGGATCGACGCCACGTCCGGTCCGGCCGCCGAGAGCAGCGCCTGACGCCGGGGGGCCACTTCGGACGTCCGCGCAGGCCCGAGCCGCGATGGCTGGGCGTTGTGCAAGGCGCTGATCACGTTCGACGACCCCGACCCGGCTCGCGCGGCGAAGGCACGGCAGACGCTCGTCGCCATCGCCGAGGAGTACGCCGCCCGGGTCGGTGACGGGCCCCGGGGAAACGGTGTGGGCCGGTGTCCGCGCCGAGGCGCGGACACCGGCCCACGTGGTGCTCAGGCCTGGTCGGCGGCCGGCTCGGGCAGCACCGCACCGGCCTCGGCGCCGGCACCGGCCAGCAGCTTCGCCTGCTGCGGCCAGGTCGCCAGGCTCGGCGCGGCACGCAGCCCGGCGGCCCGGATGGTCTCGCGCAGCGCCGGCTCGTCCAGCTCCGCGAGCTGGCGGTAGGTGCGGATCCCCGCCGCCTGCAACGCGGCGGCCATCTTCGGCCCGACGCCCTGGATCCGGCGGAAGTCGTCCGGCGCGTCGGCGTCCGGCGTCGCCACGGCGTCCGCGTCGGCGGTCGCCGGCTCGTCGGAGGCGACCGGTGCCTCGTCATCCAGCGCGCGGCGGGGAGCGGGGACCACCCGGCTGGCCGGCTCCGCGGCCTCGACCTCGGCCGGGGCGACGGCCTCGACCGGCGTGGCGGGGGCGACAACCTCGGCGTCCACCTTGTGGGCGGTGGTGTCGGGGTCGCTCTGCGTGGCGCCGACCGGCTCCACCGTCCGCTCCTCGTCGGCCTCGACGGCGACGACGTCGGTCCGGTCGTCGCCCGCGTCGAACGCGTCGGTGCGGTCGTCGAGCACGTCGGTGCGATCGGCCGCCACGTCGGCGGCGGCCACGTCGACCGGGCCGGCGACGGTGTCCGTCCGAGCGGTGTCGTCGTCGGCGGTCAGCGGGGTGTGGCTGGCGGCCAGGGACGCGGCGGCGGGCGGGGCGTCGAGGTCGTGCGGGGTGGGCACGTCGATCACGGCGGCGGGCGCCGGCGCGACGTCGACGGTGGCCGCCGGCTGGGGGGTGTCGACGGTGGCGGTCACCGTGGCGGCGGCCTGCTCCTCCTCGGAGAGCCCGACGACCGAGTCACCCTCCACCATGGGCTCCGGCCGCTCGGCGGTCGCCGCGGCCTGCCGGCCGCGGGCCACCCAGCCCCCGGCTCCGCCCAGCACCACGGCCAGGATCACGATCAGCCACTGCCCGAAAGTCGACGGCACGGCAAACCTCCCTCTTGCATATGTCGGTGAAAGTCACGAAGAAAACTCGCCGGCAGCTTCGCACACGCGTATGGCGGACGACAGGGAGGATGGGTCATCGCGATGCAGGTGGGATGCACGGTGTCGGCGGGTGGCGGCGGGATGACCGACGGTACGGAAAGCGGGTGGATCCGGCCGGGTCGCGACGAGGTGGCGTCGTCCGACCCGGCCGGTGGCTCGGTCCTCTTCGGCGTCCGCCCGCTCACCGGGCCGGGCGCGGCGTCGGGACGTCGGCGGCGTCCCAGCGGTAGAAGCACCCGGCGATGGCGTCCCGGGGCGAATGCCAGGTCGGCAGGTACGGGGAGGTGTGCGCGGAGAGTCGTTCGTTGACCTGGAGGTACAGCGGGTGGTTGCGGGCGCCGGCCAGCGCGTCCGGGTCCACGTCCTCGGTCTCCATCAGGTGGACGCACAGGTCGTGCAGGCAGTACAGGGACCGGTGCCGGACGCCGGTCAGGGCGGGCAGTTCGGTGGCGTCGGATTCGGCGAAGATCTGCGCCACCCGGCCCTCCGAGCCCGGGAGGATTCTGCTGACGATCAGTAGACGGCTCATGGGACCCCTCTCGCCGGTGGCGCTCCGTCGAGGTCGGAGCCCACGGACTGGTGTGCGGCCCACCCTGCCGGGACGGCTGTCACCTGACCGTCACGCGTGCCGCGCCGGTGGTGACGGCGGTCAGCCGCCCTGGGGCGCGACCCGGGCGGCCGGCGGTCGCCCGGGGGGGTCGGGTCGCTCCCGGGTGGCGTCGCGGATCGGCGCGAGGGTTTCGTCGAGCAGCGCGGTCATCGCCGCGGACGGTTCCAGCCGCAGCTCCCGCAGCAGCAGGTCGCGGTAGACGTAGAAGGCGTGCACCGCCTCGAAGGCGTTGCCCTCGGCGAGGTGGATGCGCACCACCAGCCGGTGCGGCGTCTCCCGCAGCGGTTCGGCGGCCATCGCCTCCAGCGCGGCCTGCAGCGCCTCCCCGTGCCGGCCGGCCGCCAGGTGGTGGCCGGCCAGGTCCTCCAGCATGTGCAGGCGCAACTGGCGCAGCCGCTCGCGGTCGGCGAGGACCCAGTCGTCGTACCAGCCGGGGAGCAGGTCGTGCCGGCCGGCGGCGAGCGCGGCGGACGGGTCCTCGCCGTGGCGGACCCGGGCGGCCGTGCCGACCAGCGCGTCGACGTCGACCCGGACGACCGGGTCCAGTCGTACCGTGTCGCCGGCGGTGGTGAAGGGGCAGCACGGGTCCTGGCGCAGCCGCCAGAGGGCGGTGCGCAGGGAGGACAACGCCCGGTCCTCCGGCGCGTCCGGCCAGAGCAGGCCCGCGAGGTGGCTGCGGGTGGCGCCGGGGCGCAGCGCGATCAGCGCGATGACCCGTTGCAGCCCGCGGGGGACCACGATCGGGGTGTCGCCGTGCAGCAGCCGGAAGCCGCCGAGCAGGTGCAGCGAGATGTCCGTGCCGGGTGGGCGCCCGGTCGTCGGCATGGACGAATCAGCGGCCACGGCGGCACCCCCTGCGGAACCCGCGTCCCGACTCCTCGTGTGTCCCGGTGCGGCACCCGTGACCGCACTGTCGGGTCGCTGCGCCGTGGCGGTGTCGCCACGGCCACCGGGCTGACCGTGACGAAGATTATCAATTGTGGTCACTCTCGGTCAATGTCGAGGTTCTGTCCGGCGCTCGCCACGCTCTACCGTGAAACACCTTCTGAACTGTGCGCACGCCGTGGCTGCGGGTCTCGCGTCGCACAGCGGTTACACAGCTTGCGTCAACGCACCGTCACGATGCGGCAGCGCCGGTCGGTGCCGGTCGGTGACGCCGGGGTGACGCCGGCGCGCGCATCGTGTCGGCAGTCGTCCGGCTCGCGGCGCGGTCCACACCGCGCCGGCGGCCGTGGGGGGAGGCCCATCCATGGACCGTTCGCTGATCGTCGCGAAGGTGGTACCCAGCGCCGAGGCGCGGGTCGCCGAGATCTTCGCCGAGTCCGACGCGACGGAGCTGCCGCGCCTGGTCGGTGTCCGGCACCGTTCGCTCTACCGGCTGCACGACCTGTACGTGCACCTGTTGGAGACGGAGTCACCGGCGCCGGGCGCGGTCGAGGCGGCCCGGGGGCATCCGGAGTTCGAGCGGGTCAGCGCGCGGCTGCGCCCGTACATCTCGCCGTACCTGCCGACCTGGCGGGAGCCTCGCGACGCGATGGCCCACTGCTTCTACCGCTTCGACGCCGGCGCCCCCGTCGGGCGGCTGCCGTGACCGCCACCGCCCCCCGGGAGGGGGAGCTGTGGTCCCGCTGCGCCGGCTGTGCCTCGCTGCTGTACCGCAAGCGGCTGCGCCGCAACCTGGACGTCTGTCCGGAGTGCGGGGAGCACGCCCGGCTCGCCGCCCCCGAACGGCTGCGCCAGCTGGTGGACCCGGAGTCGTTCACCCCGCTGCCGGACCGGGCGGCGGAGGTGGACCCGATCGACTTCGTCGACGTGCTGTCGTACCCCCACCGGCTCAGCGTGGCCCGGGCCGGCACCGGACTGGCCGAGGCGGTGGTCTGCGGCACCGCGACCATCGGCCGGCACCCGTGCGCGCTGGCCGTGATGGACTTCCGGTTCCTCGGCGGCAGCCTCGGCGCCGCCGTCGGTGAGCTGATCACGCGGGCGGCGGAGCGGGCGCTGGAGGACGGGGTCCCACTGGTCCTGGTGACCGCCTCCGGCGGGGCGCGGATGCAGGAGGGCGCGCTGTCGCTGATGCAGATGGCCACGGTCAGCCAGGCGATCGCCGCGCTGCGCGAGGCCGGGCTGCTCACCGTCAGCGTGCTCACCGATCCGACGTACGGGGGAGTGGCGGCGTCGTTCGCCACCAACACCGACGTGGTGCTGGCCGAGAGCGGCGCCCGGATGGGCTTCGCCGGCCCCCGGGTCATCCGCCAGGTCACCGGCCGGGAGCTCCCGGAGGGCTTCCAGACCGCGGCCTTCCTGCTGCGGCACGGCCAGGTGGACATGGTGGTGCCCCGGCACGCCCTGCGCGCTCGGCTGGTGGCGCTGCTCGCCGCCGCCCGGGCCGGCCGCCGTGCGGCGTCGCGTCCCGCCGTACCCCGGCAGGAGCCCGCCCCCGCCGCGCGCCCGGCCGTCGTCGCGGCTCCGCCCGTGGTCGACGCGGCGCCGGCGGACGCCTGGGAGACGGTACGGCTGGCCCGGCATCCCGGCCGACCGACCACACTGGACTACCTGGACACCGCGTTCGAGGGGTTCGTCGAGCTGCACGGCGACCGGCTGGGCGGGGACTGCCCGGCGGTGGTCGGCGGCCTGGCCCGCCTCGACGGCCGGCACCTGATGGTGATCGGCCACCAGAAGGGCCACACCACCGGTGAGCTGGTGGCCCGCAACTTCGGCATGGCCAGCCCGGCCGGGCACCGCAAGGCGCTGCGGCTGATGCGGCTCGCCGCCCGCCTCGGCCTGCCGGTGGTCACCCTGGTGGACACCCCGGGGGCCGATCCGGGCGTGGGCGCGGAGGAGCAGGGGCAGGCGGCGGCGATCGCGGAGAACATCCTCTCCCTCAGCATGCTGCCCACCCCGGTGGTCGCGGTGATCACCGGTGAGGGCGGCAGCGGCGGGGCCCTCGCGCTGGCCGTCGCCGACCGGGTGCTGATGCTGCAGCACGCCGTCTACTCGGTGATCAGCCCGGAGGGCTGTGCGGCCATCCTCTGGCCGGACCGGGGGGCCGCTCCGCAGGCCGCCCGCGCGCTGCGGCTCACCGCCCCCGACCTGTGCCGGCTCGGCGTCGTCGACGACCTCGTCCCCGAGCCGGTCCCGGCGGCGCACCACGATCCGGAGGCGGCCGCCCGCGCGCTGCGGGAGGCGGTGCTGACGCACCTGCTGCCGCTGCTCGACGTGCCGCCCGCCACCCTGGTGCGCCGCCGTCGCCAGCGCTTCCGGCGCTTCGGCGCGGCCCGCGCCGGCGCCCGGGCGGGTGCCCGGTGAGCGCCGGGACGGTCCCGGCCGGCGCGCCGTCGGCCGCCGACGGCGCGGAGGCGGCGCACGAGGTGGACGCCGTGCTGGCCGGCCTGCGCCGGCACGCCCGGCAGCTCGTCGCCGAGGTCGCCGGCCCGGTACGCCGGGTGCGGCTGCGCAGCGGTGACACGGTGCTGGAGGTGGAGTGGCACGACGCCGCCGCCGGTCAGGGAGTCGCCGCGACGGAGACCGGCCGGGCCTCCGACGCCCCGGCGGTGGTCCCCGTCGCCCCGCCGCCGGCCCCGCGGCCCGCCCCGTCGGCCGGCCGGATCGAGGTGCGCTCGCCGATGGTCGGCACCTTCTACCGCGCGCCCGAGCCGGGTGCCGCGCCCTTCGTCACCGTCGGTGACGTGGTCCGGCCCGGACAGGTGGTCGGGATCGTCGAGGCGATGAAGCTGATGAACGAGGTCACCGCCGAGCGGGCCGGGCGGGTGACCGAGGTCCTGGTCGACGACGGTCGACCGGTGGAGTACGACCAGCCGCTGGTCGCGCTGGATCCGGCCTGAGGTGGTGGGGATGTTCGAGAAGGTGCTCATCGCCAACCGGGGTGAGATCGCGCTGCGGGTGCTGCGCGCGTGCCGGGAACTGGGCGTGCGGACGGCGGTGGTCTACTCCACCGCGGACGCCGACTCGGCCCCGGTCCGGCTGGCCGACGAGGCGGTCCTGATCGGACCGGCGTCGAGCCGGCGCAGCTACCTCAACGCCGCCGCCATCGTGGAGGCCGCCCGCCTGGTCGGGGCGCAGGCCGTGCACCCCGGCTACGGGTTCCTCTCCGAGGACGCCGACTTCGCCGAGATCTGCGCCGACAACGGGCTGGTCTTCATCGGCCCGCCGCCGCAGGTGATGGCCGCGCTCGGGGACAAGTCCTCGGCCCGGGCGCTGATGAGCCGGGCGGGGCTGCCGTTGCCACCGGGCAGCGTCAGCCCGGTGCCGACCGCCGAACGGGCCGCCGAGGTCGCCGCCGAGGTGGGCTACCCGGTGATCGTGAAGGCGGCGGCCGGCGGCGGCGGCCGGGGGATGACCGTGGTCCGGTGCCCGGCCGAGCTGCCCCGGGCGTACGCGCGGACCCGCGCGGCGGCCCAGGCGGCCTTCGGCGACGACCGGGTGTACGTCGAGCGCTACCTGACCGAGGCCCGGCACGTCGAGGTGCAACTGCTCTGCGACGGGCACGGCAACGGCGTGCACCTGGGCACCCGGGACTGCTCGGTGCAGCGGCGGCACCAGAAGCTGGTGGAGGAGGCCCCCGCGCCGGCGCTGTCCGCCCGGACGCTGGAGACGATCGCGGAGACCGCCCTGCGCGGCGCGCTCGAGGTCGGCTTCACCGGCGCCGGCACGATGGAGTTCCTGGTGGACGCCGAGGAGGCGTTCCACTTCCTGGAGATCAACTGCCGGATCCAGGTCGAACACCCGGTCACCGAGATGATCACCGGGATCGACCTGGTCCACGAGCAGCTGCACATCGCCGCCGGGCTGCCGTTGCGGCTGCGGCAGGAGGACGTCCGGCCGCACGGGGTGGCGGTGGAGTGCCGGGTCAACGTCGAGGACCCCGACCGTGACTTCGCGCCGACCCCGGGCCGGCTGGAGCGCTTCCTGCCGCCCGGCGGCCCGTTCACCCGGGTCGACACCCACGGGCATCCCGGCTACCTGGTCGGGCCGTACTACGACTCGCTGCTGGCGAAGGTGGCGGTCTGGGCGCCGGACCGGGAGCTGGCGTTGAACCGGCTGGAACGCGCCCTGGAGGAGTTCGACATCGCCGGGCCGGGGGTGCGCACCACCATCCCGTTCGTCCGGCGGGTGCTCGACGACCCCGCCTTCCGCAAGGGCCGCTACACCACCTCCCTGGTCGACCGCCTGCTCGCCGAACGGCAGCCGACCGGGGTCACCCCGCCGCCGCCCACGGTCGCCGTCGCACCCGAGGCGGGCCCGCCGGCGGCATCGTCGGCCGGAGCCGGCGCGCCGCGGTCCGCGGCCGGCGCGCCGGCGGCACCGGCCGCGCCACCACCCCCGGCGCTCCCCGCCGCGCGTCCCGCCGTCGTCGGGGCGGCGCTCCCGGCACGACCCGGCGGGACCGTACCCGGACCCCGTCCCACCGCCCGTCCGGTCGCCGCCACCGCGGCGCCGGCCACCGACCAGTGCTGACCGCTTCCGAGGAGGACCCCGATGACCGTCACCCACGGCCAGCCGCTCACCACCGAGATCACCGACATCCTGGTGGCGCACTGCGGCCTGGACGCCGACGCGGCCGCCCGCGCCCCCGCCGCCTCGCTGGAGGAGCTGGGCATGGACTCGCTGGCCCTGCTGGAACTCTCCGCCGTGGTGGCCGACCGGTGGCGGGTGCAGATCCCCGAGCAGGCCGGGCAGCTCAGCATCCCCGCCGTCGCCGACCTGGTCGCCCGCCGTGCCCAGCCACCCGGCCACACCGAGAACAGCATCGTCATCGCCGCGCCGCTGCCGCTGGTCTGGGAGATCACCAACGACGTGGCGCGCTGGACCGACCTGTTCACCGAGTACGCCGCGGTGGAGATCCTGCACCAGGAGGGCGACACCGTCCGCTTCCGGCTCACCATGCACCCCGACGAGAACGGGATCGCCTGGAGCTGGGTCAGCGAACGCACCGCCGACCCGGCCGGCCGCCAGGTGCGGGCGCACCGGGTGGAGACCGGGCCGTTCGAGTACATGCGGATCCACTGGCGCTACACCGAGGAACCCGAGGGCGTCCGGATGACCTGGGTGCAGGACTTCGCGATGAAGCCGACCGCGCCGGTGGACAACGCCGGCATGACCGCCCGGATCAACGCCAACAGCCGGGTGCAGCTGGCCGTCATCAAGGAGCGCGTCGAGCGGGCGTACGCGGGAGGCGACGATGAGTGAGATCACCACCGGACTGGTCGCCGCCCGCGACGTGACCGCCGACCGGCGGCGCGGCGGGGAGCTGCGGGTGCTGCTCGGCCCGAAGACCGTCGGCAGCACGTCGGGTTTCATGGGGGTGGCGGCGCTCGCGTCCGGTGAGCGGATCGCCGAGCACTACCACCCCTACAGCGAGGAGTTCCTGTACGTCGCGCGGGGTGCGATCACCGTCGACCTGGACGACGAGCCGGTGGAGCTGGCGGCCGGCGAGGCGTTGTTCGTGCCCCGCAACGTCCGGCACCGGCTGCGCAACACCGGCGACGAGCCCGCCGAGGTGGTCTTCCACCTCGGCCCCCTCGCGCCCCGCCCGGAACTCGGCCACGTCGACACCGAACTGGTCGAGCAGCGGGGCGCGTCGTGACCGGGCGCCGCACGGTCGTCACCGGCGTCGGGGTGGTCGCGCCGGGCGGCGCCACCCGGGACAGGTTCTGGAAGACCGTCACCGAGGGGCGGACGGCGACGAGGCGGATCAGCTTCTTCGACCCGTCGCCGTTCCGCTCCCAGATCGCCGCCGAGTGCGACTTCGACGCCGACGCCGCCGGGCTCACCCTCGCCGAGCGGCAGCGCGCCGACCGGTACGTGCAGTTCGCCCTGGCCTGCTCGGCCGAGGCGCTGGCCGACAGCGGCCTGGACCTCACCGACGCCGACCGGGAGGTGGCCGGGGTGGTGCTCGGCACCGCCGTCGGCGGCACCATGGCCCTGGAACAGGAGTACGTCCGGGTCAGCGACTCGGGCCGGCACTGGCTGGTCGACCACGCCCTCGGCGGGCCGTACCTCTACCAGGCCCTGGTGCCGAGCAGCCTGGCCGCCGACGTGGCCTGCCGGCACGGGCTGCACGGCCCCGCCCAGGTGATCTCCACCGGCTGCACCTCCGGCATCGACGCCATCGGGTACGCCCACCAGCTGATCGTCGACGGCGAGGCCGACGTGGTGCTCGCCGGGGCCGCCGACTCGCCCATCTCCCCGGTCACCGTCGCCTCGTTCGACGCGATCAAGGCGACCAGCCCGGACAACGACGACCCGGCGCACGCCTCCCGGCCGTTCGACGCCGACCGGCACGGCTTCGTCCTCGCCGAGGGCGCCGCGGTGCTGGTGCTGGAGGAGTGGGAACACGCCCGCCGGCGCGGCGCGCACGTCTACTGCGAACTGGCCGGGTACGCCAGCCGCAGCAACGGCTTCCACATGACCGGGCTGCGGCCCGACGGGGTCGAGATGGCGCTGGCCATCAGCGACACGCTGCGGCAGGCGCGGCTGTCCCCGTCGGACGTCTCCTACATCAGCGCGCACGGTTCCGGCACCCGGCAGAACGACCGGCACGAGACGGCGGCGTTCAAGCGGGCACTCGGCGAGGCGGCCTATCGGGTGCCGGTCAGCTCGATCAAGAGCATGGTCGGGCACTCGCTCGGCGCGATCGGCTCGATCGAGATGGCCGCCTGCGCCCTGGCGATCGAGTACGGCGTGGTGCCGCCCACCGCCAACTGGGCCACCCGGGACCCCGAGTGCGACCTGGACTACGTGCCCAACGTGGCCCGGGAGACGCCGGTGGACGTGGCGCTCTCGGTGGGTAGCGGCTTCGGCGGCTTCCAGTCCGCGATGCTGTTCCGCCGGCTGGCGGTGGCGGCGTGACCGGCCCGGGCGGGGTGAGCGCCCGGGCGGTGGTCACCGGCATCGGGGTGGTGGCGCCCAGCGGAATCGGCGTCGACGCGCACTGGCGCACGGTGCGCGACGGCATCCGGCGCACCGGCCCGATCACCCTGTTCGACCCGGCGAGCTACCCGACCCGGGTCGCCGGCGAGGTGGCCGACTTCGACGCGGCGGCGTACGTCGAGAACCGGCAGCTGGTGCAGACCGACCGGTGGACCCACCTCGGCTTCGCCGCCACCCGGCTGGCGCTGGCCGACGCCGGGCTGCCCGAGCGGGCCCCCGATCCGTACGGGTGGGCGGTCACCCTGGCGAGCTCGTCCGGGGGCAACCTGTTCGGGCAGCGGGAGCTGCAACGGCTCTGGGGCGGGCCGACCCGCACCGTCGGGGCGTACCAGTCGATCGCCTGGTTCTACGCCGCCAGCGTCGGGCAGCTCTCCATCCACCACCAGTTCAAGGGCCCGTGCGGAGTGCTGGTCGCCGAGACCGCCGGCGGCCTGGACAGCCTGGCCCACGCGGTGCGCACGGTGCGCCGGGGCACCCCGGTGGTGATCGCCGGGGCGACCGAGTGCCCGCTGAGCCCGTACGCGCTGGCCTGCCAGCTCCGCTCCGGGCTGCTCAGCGACGGCGCCGACCCGGAGGCGGCGTACCGGCCGTTCGACCGCTCGGCCGGCGGGTACGTGCCCGCCGAGGGCGGGGCGGTCTTCGTGGTGGAGGAACTGGGCCACGCGCTGGCCCGGGGCGCCCGGATCTACGGCGAGGTCAGCGGGTGGGCGGCCACCCACGACGCCGCGCACACCGGCCCGGACACCGCCGGCGACCCGGACCAGTACGCCCGGGCGATGCGGCTGGCCCTGGACCGGGCCGGCGCCACCGCCGACGAGGTGGACGTGGTGCTGCCCGACGCGCTGGGGGTGCCCCGCTACGACCGCGGCGAGGCCGAGGCGCTGCGCACCGTCTTCGGTGACCGGCCGCCGCCGGTGACCACCCAGAAGGCGCTGACCGGCCGGGCCCACCAGGGCGGCTCGGCGCTGGACGTGGCCACCGCGCTGCTCGCCTTCCGGCACGACGAGCTGCCCGCGTCGGCCGGGCCCCGGGAGCCGGCGCCCGGCTGCGAGCTGGACTTCCTGCGTACGCCACGGCAGCCGCGCCACCGGGTGGCCCTGGTGGGCGCGCGCGGCTTCGACGGGTTCAACAGCGCGCTGGTGCTGCGCGGGGCGCCACCGGCGCCGAGAGCGTCGCAGGAGTAGCGGACCCCGGGGCGCGCCGACGCCGCTGCCCAACGAACCCCGAGGTGGCCCGCCGCCCACGGGCATGGCGGAGGATCGCGGGCATGGCGTACCTGTTCCTGCTGCTCGCGATCTCCGCCGAGGTGTTCGGCACCAGCCTGCTCAAGGCCACCGACGGATTCACCCGGCTCTGGCCGACGCTCGGCCTCGCCGGGTCGTACCTGGCGGCGTTCCTGCTGCTCGCCCTGGCGGTGCGGGACATCCCGGTCGGGGTGGCGTACGCCGTGTGGTCCGGCCTCGGCACCGCGGCGATCGTGGCCATCGGCGCGGTCTTCCTCGGCGAGCCGCTGAGCGTGACCAAGGTGGTCGGCGTCGGCCTGGTCATCGCCGGCGTGGTGGTGCTCAACCTCGGCGGCGCGCACTGAGCAGGGTGCCGTCGATCGCCGATCCGGATCACGTGCCCCGCCGGCGGAGCGGGCCGGTGACCGGCCGCGGCACTAGGCTCGAGGCCATGCAGGACGCCGCCCTCCAGGGCGCCCAGGTGCCCTCCCGCGACGCGATCCTCGACGCCGCCACGGCACTGATGGCGCGGCTCGGCTACGCCGGTACCTCCATCTCGAAGATCTCCGCCGCCTCGGGGGCACCGGTCAGCTCGATCTACTGGCACTTCGGCAGCAAGGACGGGATCTACCTCGCGGTGCTCCGCCGTGCCCGCCACCACCTCGTCGGCTCGCTGCCGGCGACCCGGCCGGTTGGCGACACGATGGGGGAGCGGCTCGCCGCGTTCCTCGACGGCGCCGGCGTCGCGTTCGAGCATCATCCCCACGACCTACGGCTGCTGCTCGGTCTCGGCATGCTTGAGGAGGGCATGGGGGCCGCGGCCATCGCGGAGCTGCGGCAGTACCGGTTGGACCTGCGGCAGTGGGCCACCGATTCGCTCGGCCACGTCTTCGGCCTCGCCGACCGGCCGGCCGTCGCCGACGAACTCGCCCGTTTCATGCTGAGCGTGGTCGGCGGGACCGCGATGGCGCGCTGGTTCGACGGTCCGGTGACGCCGCTGCCCGTACCGCAGCTGCGCGTCGCCCTGCTGGCGCTGGCCCGCCATCACGGGCTGCCGGTGGGTGAGGATCGGGCGTAGGCAGGCAGGACTTCAGGCTCGGGTGCGAAGCCGAGCACCCGGTTCGTGCCGTCGGCCCGCCCGTCGTCACCCGGTCCCGTCGAGTCCCGGGCACTCCCCAGCGGTTCCCTCCGCCGGGTCGGCACCTCGCCATCCATTGACATCGATCGCTGTGGTGGCCATCCTGGCAGATGCCAGTTACCGAACGGTCAGTAGCCATATTTGTCCGATATGGAGCCGTTCGGAGGGATCCCCCAAGGAGGACATGGTGTCTGTACGTAGGCTGACATTGACAGTGGCCCTCGCGGTCGCCGTCGCCGGTACCGCGGTCGTCGACATTCCTGCCGCGAGCGCCGGGGACGGTCGCGAGCAGCAGGTCGAGGCGACCGAGACGAGGACCATCCGGTACGGTCCGTGGACTCTTCCCGCCGCCACCGGCCACACCCACGACGAGATGGGGACCACCGGGAACCGACTGGACCTCAACATCGCCAAGCCGTGCGAGCAGTGCATGGTGACGGCGATCAAGCCGAACCTGGTGTACGAGGACGGCCGCAACGCGAACGTCAACACCGGTCCGATGCTGCACCACGCGGTCATCGGCCAGCTCGGCGAGCCGGACCTGGTGTGCCGGCTCGGCGGACTGGGTCCGAAACGCGTGTTCTCGACGGGCAACGAACGGACCCCGGTGACGTTGCCGGCCGGCTACGGCATGCGGATCGACCGGGGCGACCGCTGGAGCATGGTGTACGACCTGATGAACCACGCCCACGAGGAGAAGAGCGTCTACATCTCCCTCGAGTACACCTACGTCACCGGCGAGGCCGCGCGGCAACTGACGCCGGTCACCCCGATGTGGTTGGACGTGGTCAGCTGCCTCAACCCCACCTTCGACGTCCCCGCCGGGAGTACCACCCGAACCGCACGATGGACGTCGACGGTGAACGGTCGGATCGTCTACCTGAAGGGTCACCTGCACCACGGCGGCAGGACCATCACGACCACCAACGTCACCACGGGTCAACGAATATGCGCGGTCACCGTGGTGTCAGGTGGCTCACCGGAGTTCATCGACCCCCACGGCAACCCGGAGATCTCCAGCGCCCCACCCTGCGCCGGCTCTCCGATCACGACCATCCGCCGGGGTGATGTCCTGGAGGTCGCGGCCCACTACGTCGCCGACCATCCCCACGAGAACGTCATGGGCATCATGACCGGCTGGATCGCGAAGGACTGACGGCGCGATCGACGGGCCTCGGGTGGGCGGGCCGGCGCGGTGTACGGCCCGCCCACGCCCCTCCGGCGTCATCCACCAACCGACGGTTCCGACCTGCGGAGAGTGCCATGTCAGCTCTGGATGGGAGCGCCCCCGTCACCCGGTCGCGCCGCTCCCGGCCCTGGCGCCGGACCACGTGCTACCTGCTGGCGCTGGCGCTGTTGGTCGTCTGGACGGCGATGTTCCTCGTCGCCCCGCACCTGCGCGCCGGTGCGGGCGTCCGGCAGGTCGCGCTCTTCGCCCACCTCGCCGCGATGGTGCTGGGCTTCGGCGCGGTGCTGACGCTGGACTGGTTCGCTCTGCTGTGGCTGCTGGGGCGCCGGGAGCTGGCGACCGTCGTGCAGGTCGCGTACGGCGTCCACACGCCGGTCTGGCTCGGCCTGGGCGGCCTGACGGCCAGCGGTGTGGTGCTCGCCCCCGACACGTCCGCACCGTGGACCGTGGTCAAACTGGTCGCCGTGCTGGCCGTAGCGATCAACGGTCTCTGCGCCCGGCAGGTGCAGGAGCGGTTGGCGGAACTGCACGGAAACGCCCCACCGCGCAGGGTCCTGCTGGCGGCGAGCCTGGTCATGGTGACCTCCCAGGCCGGCTGGTGGACCGCCACCGCCGTCGGATTTCTCAACGCTCAGCGGTGACGGTGAGTTGCCGCAGGCACTACACCTGCCGCAGGAAGAGCAGGGCGAAGGCGGCGGCGAGCGCAGCGCACCCGGTGACGCTGATGGTGCGAAGTCGTCCGGACAGGTCGGCGTCCCAGCCCTCGACCGCCCCGGAGGCGCGGCGGATGAGCGGGGTGGCGGCGCGCCCCGCCCCGAAACCGACACCGGCGAGTACGGCGAACTCCAGGCGCTGACCGGCGAAAAGGACCGCGACCGCGAGCACGTACGGGGCGGTGGCCGACAGGTACGTCCGCACGCCGGTGCCGAGTTCGAAGCCGAATCGCAGCGCTCCGCGCCGCGGGCTGGGTCGCAGCACGTCCTGCGGCACCTGACGGGCATTCTGCGGCAGGGGAATACTCACCACCTTGGCGTCCCGGAGCACTCCCAGCAGCGCCACCGCCACGACGGCCGCGTACCGCCAGGACGCCGGCAGCGGCGCCGACAGCCCGGAGAGCATCCCGAGGACCACCCCGCTGAGCAGGCCACCGGCCAACAGCCCCAGGAGGAACAGGGTGAGGAGCTTCCCCTGCGGATGCCGATCTCGCCGCCCGGGCGAGGCTAGCGCGTACGCGCTGTTGCGGGTTCAAACGGAGCCGGAGAGCGTGTAGCCGGCCAGCCCGCCGACCACCGCCCAGGTGAGCACGTGCCCGGAGGTGGCGGCGAGCAACGCGCCGGCGGTGAGCAGCAGCACGGGTACGAGCGGGTCGGTGGCCCAGCGGCGCAGCCGCCGAACGGGTCGAACGGGTGGCGACTGACCCGTCATACGGCGCCGCCGGTGAGCGTACGCCAGGTGCTCTGTCCCACGACGCCGTTGACGGCGAGCCCGTTCTGCCGCTGGAAGTCCCGTACCGCGGAGTCCGTCCCCGAACCGAAGACCCCGTCGACGGCCAGCCCGTACGCGTGCTTGTTGAGTTGCCGCTGCACGCCACGCACGACGTGTCCGGCGTACGGACGGTGCACGGTGGCGGTGAGGTAGGGCAGCCGCGGCCGGGGGCCGACCACCCGGCTCAGCGTGATTCCGCCGGCCGACACGGTGGCCACGAGGACGGGCCAGGTCTGGGCGTCGACGACGCCGGTCGCCGGGATTCCCCTGGCCGACTGGAACTGCTTCACCCTGGTCTCGGTGCCGCTGCCGAAGCTGCCGTCCACAGTGGTGGTGTAGCGCCAGGCGGTCAGCAGGTGCTGCACCGTGTAGACGTTCGGGCCCGCCTGGCCACGCCGGGTGGTGGGCCAGCTGACCGAGGTGAGGCACCCGCAGTCGGTGTTCCAGCGGCAGATCGACCGCACCCAGCCCGAGCTGGTCTGCCGGTACCCGTCGTGGCAGCGGCGCTCCACCGAGCAGGCGCACGCGCCGCACGCGCCCTGGTAGCGCCACAGCCAGCCGTCGTACGTGCCGGCGTAGCACTGGTTCGGGCGCAGGATCCAGGTCGTGCCGTCGTTCTTGTGGAAGCCGGTGTTCGCCCCGCTGGTGTTGCAGGCGGCGGCGAAGATCGGGCTCGGGCCGCAGCCGGGGGAACAGTTCTGGTCGCTGGCGTAACTCGGGCAGCTGCCGTAGATGTCGTATCCGTCGGCGTAGGCGCGGCGGGCCGCCGGGAAGATGCTCAGCGCGGCCATGCCCAGCGCGGTGCCGGCCTGCAGCACCGTGCGGCGGGACAGCGCCCAGGACATGGTCAGGCCACCCCTGGTCCGGCTCGCCGGCGGCCGCCGCCGGGACGCGGTGCCGGTACCCGGGTCCGTTCCCCGCAGCGCGGGCACCGCGTCGAGGGTGATCATCGGGTGCCTCCCCGTCGGATCGAGTGGACGGTGTCGTCGCCGGACCGGTCGTCGACCTCGTCGAGCAGGTGGCGCAGCGCCACCCCGGAGCCGACGGGCTCGGAGCGTCGGATCCGGCCGGTCGGGTCGATGACGGCCGCGAACGGGGTGGCGATCGCGTCGTACCGGTCGAACAGGTCCGCCTGCTCGCCGAGGACGGTCATCGGCAGGTCCGCCGCTCGCGACGGGACGGAGTCGCGGTAGAGGACCCGAAGCACGACATCGGTCCGTCGGGTGTGTTCGGCGGCCGCGTCGAGCAGCTGGTCACAGGTCGCGCAGCCGGGATCCAGAAAGAGCAGGACCAGGGTGGCCGGGGACGGCGGCGCCAGGTCGCGGAACCGGGGCGCCGGTGAGCCGGGCCGCAGGCCGACGGACCCGGGGCGGCCGACGGTGCCGGTGGACAGGGCGTGCACCTGACGTACCAGGCCGGAGACCACGAGGGCCAGCAGCAGGATCGCGATCCAGCTCAGGATCAGCGCGCTCGTCTGGAAACTCATCCGGGTACGCCTCCTCGGGCCACCCCGGCCGCCGGCCGGTCCGGGGTCGGGTCGTGCATGGCGGCGGGCAGGTGCGCCAGGAGCGCGGTGAACGTCGCCGCGGCGAGCAGGACGATGGCGAGCGAGGTGCCGGCTCGTCCCACCGGCACGACCGCGTCGGAGAGCAGTGATCCGAGCAGGGCCAGGCCGGCGAGCGTGGAGGCGCGCGCCACCACCCAGCCGGTCATCGGCACCTCGACCCGCGAGCACCCGCAGGGGACGGCCCGCCCGGTCGACCGGACGTACCAGCCGTATCCCGCGTACGTGGCGAGCAGCGCGACGCAGCCGGCCAGGACCACGCCCAGCAGCCGGCCGCCGTCGTCGCGGAGCAGGGCGACGACTCCGGCCACGCCGAGCAGGCCCTCGGCCGCGATGACCACCGCCGCGACGGTGGCCGGCGCGGGAACCACCCGGTGGGCGGCCAGCGCCGTCGACAGCGCCGCCGGCTTCGAGAGGTGCTCACCGCAGGCGAGGAGCAGGGTGAGCAGCACGGTGTACGCCGCGACGCCGGCCACCAGAGCGGACACGACGACCTACCCGGCCGACGCGACACGTAGCCGGTCCACCAGGTCCGGTACCCGGTCGAGCACCGTGTCGGCCAGTGGCAGCACGGTGACCCAGGTGTCTGCGGCGGCGAGCACGAAGTAGGGCCTGCCGTCCGAGAGCGTGTCCCGGAAGAGTTCTCCCGCCCGGGTCCGCAACCCTCGCCACGACGGCAACTGTCGCGTGCGCTCCGCGGTGAGCGGCGTCATGTCCAGCAGGCCGAGCCCGGGCACCTGCTTGATCACGGTTGCCGGCGCCGCGAACCGGCTGCCGACCCTGGTGTCGGGGCGCACGATGACGCCGTCGTCGTGCTCCGTGATCCGCAGCGTCCGCAGCACCGCGAGCAGTTGCGCGGTCGAGGCGCCGTACAACTGGGTGACGAAGCAGTACCGGCGCCCTCGCCACGCCGCCACCAACCGGTCCTCGGTCAGCCGGATCTGCGCGTCGTACGACCGTGCGCGCGCCGTCAACAGGGTGCCGCCCTGATAGGTCAGCTTCTCGTCGAAGTCGTCGACGCCGAGCGCCTGGGCCACGTCGTCGGCCAGGCCGACCGAGCCCGCCGTGAACTCGTGCCGCCGCCCGGCGATGGTCAGCTCGACCACCGAGGTGAACGGCGCGCTGAAGTCGAGTGGGCCGTTGAGCCGGAACCGCCGGCCGTCCATGGCGCGGTGTGCGACAGATGCTTCCGCGGCAACCATCCCCACCAACTCCCCCCGTGGGTGCGGCACGTGGTGGCCTCACATCATCCGCGCCACAACTATCTCTGACAAGCCCAATGTGCCTGCTCGTGTCACCGCACCCCCGGGAAATCACTCATGCGCTCATCGATTTCCGCGCGATTTCCCGTGCGGAACGAGCGGGAAAAGCCCGAGGGAATACTGATACTTCCAGTGGAGGACCGAGACGTCCGCTTCGCGCGACAACTGTCCAGATCGTGCAGTGCCGTAGCGACGACCGTCCGGTGGCGACCGTCGGTGTGGGCGGGGCCGGGTGCGCCGCGGACCCCGGCGGATCGGCCGAGGCGCACATCTCGGGGGACCGAGCCGTGCTCCGTCACCGAGTGTGTGTGACCTGGCCGGGAAGGCCAGGCCCCGGGGTGGTCACCGGCCGCCGCGGCGCCTCGTTGTCGGCTCCGGGCACGCGACGGCCCGGCCGGCGGTGTCCCGAGCCGGCGGACGCGCCTGATCCTGCCTGTCCGATCGAGTGTCGGCAATCCGGCCGGCCGCTCTTTCTGATCTAGCCATTTGCATCTAGCAATGGGTTTCCGGCCTGTCGTAGGGTTCCGACAGCACCCCGAAAGACGCACCTGATGGGCGGATTCCGCCCTATTTGACGCTGGGCGGTGGGCGGCAGTGACCATGGATCGTCCGACGGAAGATTCTACGGCGACGGACCCGGGCTGGGTTGACGAAATATTGTTAACAGGCCGTTCAACCGATATTTGTCTCCGTCTGCCGGAGCCGGTTGACCGGGGGAACCTGCGCCGTCTGGTCGGCGAGGCGCAGACCCGTCTCGCCGCGGCCGGACTGCGCCCCGGCGGCGCCGCCGCGCTGCGGCTGCCGCCGTCGCTGGCGTACGTGGTGAACCTGCTGGCGACCTGGCGCACCGGCGCCCAGGCGGTGCTGCTCGACCACCGGCTGACCGACCACGAGGTGGCTCGGGCGTTGGAGCGGCTCACCCCGCAGGTGGTCGTGGCGCCGGTGCGCACCGGCGGCGGCGCGCTGCGGATCTTCGTCGACGTCACCGAGGGTGTCGCGCCCCGCTCGGCCGCCCCGGCCACCAGCGGCCACGCGGTGATCCAGCTCAGCTCCGGCTCCACCGGACCGTCCAAGGTCATCGGTCGTACCGCCGCGGACCTGGTCGCCGAGGTGCACCGCTACACCCGGATCGACGGGGTGGCGCTGCCCGGCGAACGGATCATCCTGCTGCCGTCCATGGTGCACGTGCTCGGCCTGGTCGGCGGCCTGCTCTACGGCCTGCACGCCGGCGTGGAGCTGGTCCCGCCGGAGCGGCTCGGCGGCGACGCGATCCTGGCCGCCGTCGCCGCCCAGGACACCCCGGCGACCGTGCTCGGGGTGCCCTTCCACATCGGACTGCTCGCCTCGACCCGGCCGGAGCGCCCGCTGCCGCAGTTCAGGCGGATGACCACCGGCGGGGAACTCATCCCGGCCGCCACCGCGCAGGCGTTCGCCGACCGCTTCGGCGTCCCGCTGGGCAACATGTACGGGATGACCGAGGTCGGGGTGATCGGCACCGACCTGTACGGACGGCACCGCCCGTCGATCGCGCCCGCCCCCGGCATCGAGGTCCGCGAGTCCGGCGGCGAGCTGTGGGTGAGCTGCTCGGCGTCGCCGTACGTGGGGTTCAGCGACCCCACCCGCTGGGCCGACGGCTGGCTGCACACCCGCGACGCCGGCACCGTCGACCCGGCGACCGGCCTGGTCACCGTCAAGGGCCGGCTCGACTCGCAGGTCTCCGTCGGCGGGATGAAGGTGGACCTCACCGAGGTCGAGGTCACCCTCACCGGCCTGCCCGGAGTGGCCGCCGCCGTGGTCGTGTACGACGACGGCATCACCGCGTACGTGCAGCCCGACGGCCCGCTGTCGGAGGAGGTGCTGGACAAGCTGCTCGCCGAGCGGCTCGCCGGCTACAAGCGCCCCCGCACCCTGCACCTGGTCGACCAGTTGCCCCGGACCACCACCGGCAAGCTGGTCCGCTCGGTCACCGCGCTGCGGGCGGCGGCCCCGTGACCGGCCCGCTCGGCGAACACCCGGGCACCGGCCCGCTACTCGAACACCACCGACACCTCGACCTCGGCTGGGCCGGCCGGCTCGGTTCCGGCGTCGAGGGTGGCGTCGACCGCGATCGCCAGCACCAGCCCGGCGCCGCACCCCGGGTGGCCGACCCGGACGCCGGCCTGGCCGGGCAGGGGGCGCAGCAGCTCGCGTGGGTTCTCAGGCACCGGCATCAGCCGGCGCAGGCCACCGGCGCGCAGCCCCCGGCCCAGCGCCTTGCCGACCGCCTCCTTGGCCGTCCAGAGCAGCAGGAACGCCTCGACCCGGGCAGTGTCCGGCAGGTCGCCCAGCCAGGCCGCCTCCGGCGGGGCGTACCAGCGGTGGGCCAGGGCCAGGGCGGGCAGCGGGCGACGGCGCTCGACGTCCACCCCGACCGGACCGGTCCGCCGGGCGGCGACCACCACCACGCCCTCGGCGTGGCTGACGCTGACCGGCAGCGACACGGCACCGGCCCGCACCCACGGCCGCCCGTCGGGCCGGCGGCCCACCCCGACCTCCCGTTCCGCCCGGCCGAGCAGCGTGCCCCCCGCCCGCCGCAGCAGCCGGCGCGCCGCCTCCGGCCGACCGCCGGAGGCAGCGCTCACCCACACGTGCACGGTGTCCCGACCGGACACCGGTAGCTCGCCCACGAAGAGAGGTTAAAGCCATGCGAGACGAGGTCCGCACCTTCGTCATCGAGCAGCTCGAGGACATGAACTACGACGTCGAGGGGATCGACGACGAGACCACCCTCGGCCCGTCCGGGGTCGACCTGGAGTCCCTGGCCCTGGCCGACCTGTCCGTCCGCGTCGAGGACCGGTACGGGCTGACGTTCGCCGACGACGAGTCGGAGAAGCTGGCCCTGATGACGGTCGGCGAGTTCACTCGCATGGTCGCCGACCGGGTCGCCGGGTCGACCAGCGACAACCGCTGATGTCCGGTCAGCCCGACCTGGGGCGAGCTGACCTGGTGAGCATGCTCGCCGAACTGACCGCGAAACCCGTCGACCAGGTACCGCACCGGGTCGGCTCGATGGAACTCGCCTGGCTCGTGCACCTCGTCGAGCAGCGCTACGACCGGCGGCTGGACCTCACCGACGACCAGCTCGCCGGGATCCGCACCGTCGACGACGCCCTGGCGGTGTTCCGCACCTCCCTGACCAGCCCCGCAGATGGTTGAGCGGGAGCCCGTACCGATCGTCGGCAGCTACGCCGCCAGCGCCCTGGGCAGGGGCGCCGACGCGCAGCTCGCCGGGGTGCTCGCCGGCACGCCGGCGTTCCGGCCGGTACGTCGCTTCGACACCACCGGCCGTCGGGTGACCGTCGCGGCCACCATGCCCGACGCCGGGACCCTGCCCGACGAGCTGGCCGACGCGATCGACGCGGCATGCCGGGCCGCCGGCCTGGACGCGGCGGCCCGGGCGGAATCGGCCCTGCTGCTGGCCACCCACGGCGGGCCGCTGTCCCAGCCCGTCGCCTTCCGCGGCGACCGGCCGGCGGCCGGCCCCGGCGGCGGGACAACCGCCCCCGCGGTCGTGCCCGACCACCGGCCGACCGGCGGGCCGGCCGAACGAGAGCCGGCGGGACGCGGGTCGGCCGGATGCGGCGGGCCGGAGGTGCCGGCGCTCGCCGGCCACCTGGCCCGGCGCTGCGGCCTCGGCGGGCCGACCCGGACCTACACCAGCGCCTGCGTCTCGGCGAGCACCGCGGTCGCCGACGCGGCCACGATGATCGGCCGGGGCGACGTCGCACGGGTGGTGGTCGCCGCCGGCTACCTGGTCGAACCGGACCAGTTCGCGCTCTTCGACGCCGGCCGGGCGCTCGCCGCCGACGGGGCGGTCCGCCCGTTCAGCGCCGGGCGACAGGGGCTGCTGCTCGGCGACGGGGTGGCCGCGGTGGTGCTGGAGTCCGCCGGGGCGGCCCGCCGCCGGGGCGGCACGCCGGTCGCCACGGTGTGCGGGTGGGGCCGCGCCGGCGACGCGTACCACCCGTGCCAGCCGGACCCGCACGGGCGGGGGCTGGCGCGGGCGGTGCGGGCGGCCCTGCGCCGGGCGGGGCTGGACGCGGCGGCGGTCGGCTACGTCAACGCCAACGCCACCGGCACCGGGTTCAGCGACGCCTCCGAGGCGGCCGCGTTGCGGCTGGCGCTGGGCGACCTCGCCGGCCGGGTGCCGGTCAGCTCCACCAAGTCGGTGCACGGGCACGCCCTGGAGGCCTCCGGCCTGCTCGAACTGGTGGTCACCGTGCAGGCGCTGCGGCACGGGAAGCTGCCGGTCAACGCCGGCTGGCTCGGTCCCGACGAGGCCTGCCCGCTGGACGTGGTCACCGACGCGCCCCGGCCGGTCGGCACCCCGTACGCGCTCAGCCTCAACGCCGCCTTCGGCGGGGCCGACACCGCGCTGCTGGTGGCGACGCCGTGAGCGCGGTGCTGGCCGAGGCGCGCTGGCCGGAGCCCGGCGACGGACCGCCGCCGGCGCTGCCCGGGTTCGTGCACTCGCCGTTCGCGCCGCTGGTGGCCGCGGTGGCCGACCGCTGCCTGACCCGCCGGTACGGCGCACGCCCGGCGCCGGTGGGCACCACCTGCGCGGTGGTGCTGGTCAGCGCCGCGGGTGACCGGCCGAGCGCCGACCACGTCCGGGCCACGGTCGCCGCCGGTGGCCGGGTCGGGCCGCTGTTCTTCTTCCAGTCGGTGCCGAACAGTGTGGCCGGGCACGTCGCGGCGCGCTGGGGACTACACGGCCCGGTGGTGTGCCTGAGCCCCACCGGTGATCCGCGCGCGGACGGCCTGGCCCAGGCGGACCTGCTGCTCTACGACGGCGACGCCGACGAGGCGTTGCTGGTTCTGATCGAAGAGGCACCCGACGGCACGCCCACCGGGGCGGTCGCGGTGCTGCTGGGGGGAGGAACGAGGCAATGAGGACGAAGGGACTGCGCGGGGCGCTCGCTGCCGACGCCGCACTGGGCGCCGGCAACGTGCTCGCCCGGGTGCTGGCGCACGGGGCCGACCCGACGGGACCGGGGTTGACCTTCGACACCCCGGTCGACGGGCACCCCGCCGAGCGGCCGCTCACCCTGGGCCAGCTCGACGAGCGGGTCGCCGCCCGGGCGGCCTGGCTGCACCGGCGCGGCGTCCGGCCCCGCGACCCGATCGCGGTGTGGGCCACCGGCGCCGCCGACATGGTGCTCAGCTTCCTGGCGCTGACCCGGCTCGGCGCGATCCCCGCGCTGATGAACGGCAAGCTCCGCCCGGAGATCGCCGCCGAGTACATCCGCCGGCTGCGCGCCGCCGGGGTGCTCGCTGACGCCACGCACACCGCGGCCCTCGCCGGACACGACCTGGGCGCGCCGTTGCTCGGGCAGCCCGCCGAGGCCGGCGCGGGCGACCCGGCCGCCGCGCCGCCGCACTACCGCCACCACGACGAGGACCCGATCGTCATCACCCACACCTCCGGCACCACCGGGGTACCGAAGGCGGTGCTGCACTCGCACGCCAGCCTCTTCGCCGCCACCCGGCACCTGCTGTCCATGCCGCAGGCGCAGGGCACCAGCCGGATCCTCAACGCGCTGCCCGCCCCGCACACCGCCACCGTGCTGATGGTCAACCAGGCGCTGGGCAACCGGGCGGAGATGCTGCTCCTGTCCGAGCAGGGCGGCGAGCGGGTGCTCGACGCGATCCAACGCTGGCGCCCGGACGGGGTGTTCGGCTTCTCCGTCACCTGGGCGGAGCTGGCCCGCTTCGACCTCTCCGGGTACGACCTGGAGTCGGTGCGGCTGTGGTTCAACACCGGCGACTGCTCGCACGAGCCGCACGTGCGGCGCCTCGTCGCGGTCGGCTCCCGCGACACCGTCACCCGTGACGGCGTGGTGCGGGTGCCCGGCTCGGTCTTCATCGACGGGCTCGGCTCCAGCGAGATGGGCCACTCGATGTTCCACCTCACCCACACCACCGACACCGACCGGTACGGCCGCTGCGTCGGCCGTCCCTACCGGTTCACGCAGGTGGCGGTGCTCGATCTCGACGGGAACGAACTGCCGCCCGGCGAGGTGGGCTGGCTCGGCATCGACTCGCCCTCGCTGTTCCGCGGCTACTGGAACGACTCGGTGACCACCTACCGGTCCCGGCTGCGCGGCTGGTACCTCACCGGCGACCTCGTGTACGCCGACACCGAGGGCCGCTACTACCACCTGGACCGGGCCGTCGACTCGGTCGAGCTGCCCGACGGACGGCGCTTCTTCACCGCGCTGTCGGAGGAGCGCATCCTGGCCGCCTGCCCCGACGTCACCGACTGCACCGTCGTGATCGTCAAACAGGACGACGGCACCGTCGTCACCGACGTGCTGCTGGAACTGGCCGCCGGCGCCGACCCGGACGCCGACCGCACCGCGGCCGTGCGCGCCGCGCTCGGAACGGACGTCGGCGCGACCGTGCGCCGGGTGGTGCCGGTCGCCTCCGCCGACATCCCGGTCACCGTCACCGGCAAGGTACGCAAGGTGGCGCTGCGTGAGCGCTACCTGACCGAGTCGCCGTCATGACCGCCGTCATCACCGGGATGGGTCTGTTCAGCCCCGTCGGGCGGGGCGTGGCGGCCACCTTCGACGCGCTGATGACCGGGAAGTCCGGGCTGGCCCGGCCGCCCGAGGGGCACCCCGCCCGGGAGTCGCTGGAGGTCGCCGGGCTGCTGCCGCCGATCGACCCGCGCACGGTCGCCTCCGGCCCGGAGACCAAGGTGCTCGACCGGATCGTGGTGCTGGCGCTGCTCACCGCCGGCGACGCGCTCGCCGACGCCGGCATCGAGGTCGGCCAGGACGTCGACCCGGCGCGGATCGGCGTGATCGTCGGCGGGGTCGGCGGGATGTCCACACTGGAGGCGCAGGTGATGGCGCGGGCCGCCCGGGGGCGGGCGGCGGTCAGCCCGTACCTGCTGACCGGGATCCTGCCGAACATGCCGTCGGCGCGGATCGCCATCGCGCACGGCATCCGCGGCTACAGCTCCGCAGTGGGTACGGCGTGCGCCTCCGGTGCCCAGTCGGTCGCCGACGCGGTCCGGCTGATCCGGGCCGGGGAGGCCGACGTGGTGCTCTGCGGGGCCAGCGAGGCACCGCTCTTCCCGACCTTCGCCGACACCTTCGGCAACGCCCGGGCGCTGGCCCGCGGCTGGGCCGACCCGACCCGGGCCAGCCGGCCGTTCGACAGCCGGCGCAACGGGTTCGTCCTCGCCGAGGGGGCGGCGCTGCTGGTGCTGGAACGCGCCGAGCACGCCGCGGCGCGCGGCGCCACCGCCTACGCCGAGGTGGCCGGGTACGGCGCTACCACCGACGCGTACCACCCGACCGCGCCCCGGCCCGACGGCGCGGGCGCGGCCGAGTGCATGCGGCGGGCCCTGGCCGGCGGGGGAGTGTCGGCGGGCGACGTCGGCTACGTCAACGCGCACGGCACCGGCACCAAGCTCGGCGACATCGCCGAGACCACCGCGCTGGCGACGGTCTTCGGCGCGGGCGGGGTGCCGGTCAGCTCCACCAAGGCGCTCACCGGGCACCTGCTCGGCGCGTCCGGGGTGGTGGAGGCGGCCGCCTGCGCGCTGGCCCTCGGCGCGGGGCTGCTGCCGCCGACGTACCACCTCGACGACCCGGACCCGGACTGCCCGGCGGACCACATCCGGGTCGAGCCCCGGGCGACCGGGACGGAGTTCGCGCTGACCAACTCGTTCGGCTTCGGCGGCCAGAACGTCAGCCTGCTGCTGCGGCGCGCCGCCGGGGCGCGGGGGCCGCACAGGTGACAACCCGGGCGGTACGCGCCCGGACCGCACTCACGGGGGGACATGGGGAAGGGCTGGAGATGGACATCCGTGGAATAGACCACATCGAACTGTACGCGGGGGACGCGCGGCAGGCCGCCTTCTACTTCGGCACCGCGATCGGCTTCCGACTGCGGGGCCAGGGGGGCCCGGAGACGGGGCTGGCCGGGCAGCGCTCGCTGCTGCTCAGCCAGGGCGACATCCGGATGCTGCTCACCTCCGGGCTGACCGTCGGGCATCCCGCCGCGACGTACGTGCAGCGGCACGGCGACGGGATCGCGGTGGTGGCGCTGGAGGTCGACGACGCCGCCGGGGCGTACGCGGAGCTGGTGGCCCGGGGGGCGACCGGGGTGAGCGCGCCGCGCACCTGGACCGGCGCGGACGCCGAGGTGGTGACCGCCGAGGTGGGCGGCTTCGGCGACGTGCTGCACCGGCTGGTGGAACGGCGTGGCGACCGGGCGGAGTTCCTGCCCGGGGCGGTGGAGATGACGCCGCCGGTCACCGACGACGACAAGCTGCTCGCCGAGATCGACCACCTGGCGGTCTGCGTGCCGCCGGGGCAGCTCGACGAGACGGTCGGGCACTACCAGCGGGTCTTCGGGTTCGCGCAGATCTTCGAGGAGCACATCGAGGTCGCCGGCCAGGCGATGAACTCCACGGTGGTGCAGAGCCCGTCCGGGCGGGTCACCCTGGTGCTGCTGGAACCGGACGCCGGCCGGCGCCCCGGCCAGATCGACGCGTTCCTCACCGAGCACCACGGCGCCGGGGTGCAGCACCTCGGGCTGCGCACCGACGACATCGTCACCGCCGTCGGGGCGCTGACCGAGCGGGGGGTGCGCTTCGCCGGCACCCCCGCCGCCTACTACGACGACCTGGAGCGGCGGGTCGGCCCGGTCGACGCACCGCTGGACCGGCTTCGCGACCTGAGCATCCTGGTCGACTCCGACCACGGCGGGCAGCTGCTGCAGATCTTCACCGAGTCGATGCACGTGCGCCGCACCCTCTTCCTCGAACTGATCGAGCGACGCGGGGCGCGCACCTTCGGCAGCGGCAACATCAAGGCGCTCTACGAGGCCAAGGAACGGGAGCTGGCCGCGGTGGGGGCAACCCCCGCCGTCGTGGCCGGCACGGCACGAGGGGTTGGGGCATGACCACCACGGAGTTCCATCCGACGCTGACCGCCGAGGAGGAGGCGCTGCTCCCGTCCGAGGAGGACGTGCGCTTCTACGCCGAACACGGCTGGTACCTGTCGAAGAAGCTGCTCACCGACGAGGAGGTGGACGCGCTCACCGCCGCCACCGACCGGTACTACGCCGGGGAGCGGGACCGCCGCCTGCCGGTCCGCCCGCCGAAGCTCGCCTACTGGGAACCGTCGAAGGGCCCGGTGCAGCGGCACAACGACTACGTCCACCATGAGCACGACGGGCTGGCGGCGATCCTGCGCAAGCCGCTGATCGGGGCGGTCGCCGCCCGGCTGGCGCAGGCCGACGAGATCCGGATCTTCCAGTCCACGCTGATCTACAAGCCGCCGATCTCCGGCGAGCCGTCCAACATCGTGCCCTGGCACTTCGACAAGCACTACTGGGCGTCCTCGTCGTCGGAGAAGATGCTGACCGCGTTCATCCCCTTCCACGACTGCGGCGAGGAGATGGGCACCATCACCATGGTCGACGGCTCGCACCGGTGGCAGGAGATCGGCGCGGACGACACCGTGGTGCGGCACTTCGCCGACCGCGACCGCAGCCAGCTGGAGGAGATGCTGGCCGAGAACGCCGCCTACAACGGCGCGGAGATCCGCAAGATCCCGATGGTGATCCCCAAGGGACACCTGAGTTTCCACCACTGCCGCACCTACCACGGCAGCGGCGCGAACGTCAGCGGCCGCCCGCGCCAGGCGATCTCGCTGCACCTGCAGGACGGCGACAACGCCTGGCGGGAGTACCCGCTCTCCGACGGCACGCTCGCCGCGTACAACCACGACGTGCTGGTCCGCCGCACCCACGAGGGGCGGCCCGACTACGCGGACCCCGAATACTGCCCGGTCATCTGGCGCGACCGCGCCCAGCAGGGAGGCTGACATGTCACGGTACGACTGGGGGAGGACCCACCCGGGCATCGAGCGACTGGAACAGGCGGTGACCGACCGCCGCGACGCGGTGGTCAAGCACCCGCTCTACGCCAACCTGGACACCCACGAGGCGCTGGTCACCTTCATGGAGCACCACGTCTTCGCGGTCTGGGACTTCATGTCGCTGTTGAAGTCGTTGCAGCGGCAGCTCACCTGCGTCACGGTGCCGTGGATCCCCACCGGCCCGTCCGGCAGCCGCCGCCTGATCAACGACATCGTGATGGTGGAGGAGAGCGACGAGCTCGGCGAGGGCTTCATCAGCCATTTCGAGCTCTACGTGCGGGGCATGCGGGAGGCCGGCGCGGACACCACCGCCGTGGACGCGCTGGTCGACCTGCTGCGGGCCGGTCGCCCGGTGACCGCCGCGCTGGCCGAGGCGGGCGTCCCCGCGCCGTCGGCGCGGTTCGCCGCCACCACCTGGAAGATCATCGAGTCGACCCCGGTGCACTGCCAGGCCGCCGCGTTCGCCTTCGGCCGGGAGGACCTGATCCCCGACATGTTCACCCAGGTCGTCGCCGTCAACGAGCGCAGCAACCGGCTGCACACCTTCGTCGACTACCTGGAGCGGCACATCGAGGTCGACGGGGAGCAGCACACCCCGATGGCGATGCAGATGCTCGCCGACCTCTGCGGCGACGACGACCTCAAGTGGCAGGAGTGCGCCGACACGGTCAACCTGGCGCTCACCGCCCGGGCCGCGCTCTGGGACGACATCCTCGTCGCCGTGAAGGAGGGGCGTGACCGGTGACCGACGCCGACCCGGTCCGGCTCTACCGCACGGTACGACTGATCCGCCGGTTCGAGGAGCGGGCCGTCGAGCTGGTCCACTCCGGGGCGATCGTCGGCGGCATCCACCCGTACCTCGGTCAGGAGGGGATCGCCGCCGGGGTGTGCGCCGCGCTGCGCGACTCCGACCTGGTCACCGGCACCCATCGCGGGCACGGGCACGTGCTGGCGAAGGGTGCCGACCCGGCCCGGATGATGGCCGAGCTGCTGGGCCGGGAGACCGGGTTGAACCGGGGCCGGGGCGGCTCGATGCACGCCGCCGACTTCTCCCGCGGGGTGCTCGGCGCGAACGCCATCGTCGGCGCCTCCGGGGCGATCCTCACCGGCGCGGTCTGGGCCCGGCGGCGGCGCGGCGACGACGTGGTCGGGGCGACCTTCTTCGGTGACGGCGCGGTCAACGAGGGGATGCTGCTGGAGGCGTTCAACCTGGCCGCGCTCTGGCGGGTGCCGGTGCTCTTCGTCTGCGAGAACAACGGCTACGCCACCACCATGCCGGTCGCCGGCGCGGTCGCCGGCACCATCGTCGGCCGGGCCGAGGCGTTCGGCATGCCGGCCGCCGTCGTCGACGGCCAGGACCCGGAGACGGTACGCGACGCCGCGGCCGCCGCCGTCGCGCGGATGCGCGCCGGTGGCGGCCCGGAGCTGGTCGAGGCCCGCACCTACCGCTTCGACGCCCACCACACCTTCGAACACGCGGTACGCCTCGACTACCGCCCGCCGCAGGAGGTGGCCGAGGGCCGCTCCCGGGACCCGGTGCACATCCAGGCCGCCCGGCTCGTCCCGGCGGCAAGGGCGGCCGTCGACGCGGAGGTCGAGTCGACGCTCGCCGCGGCCGTCGCGTTCGCCCTGGCCAGCCCCGAGCCCGACCCGGCCGGCGCGCTGGACCACCTGTACGCCAGCGGGCTGACCGCCCGGACGGGAGGTGGCTGATGCCACGGCTGTCCTACCGCAGGGCGCTGACCCGGGCGCTCGCCGACGAACTGGCCCGCGACGAGGCGGTGTTCCTGCTCGGCGAGGACATCCGGGTGGCCGCGTCGAACGTCACCGCCGGCCTGCTCAAGCGGTTCGGGCCGGAACGGGTCCTGGACACGCCCCTGTCCGAGCAGGCGTTCACCAGCTTCGCCACCGGGGCGGCGCTGGCCGGGATGCGCCCGGTGGTGGAGTTCCAGATCCCGTCGCTGCTCTTCCTGGTCTTCGAGCAGATCGTCAACCACGCGCACAAGTTCCCGCTGATGACCGGCGGGCAGTGCGCCGCCCCGGTCACCTACCTGGTGCCCGGCTCCGGCTCCCGGACCGGCTGGGCCGGGCAGCACTCCGACCACCCGTACTCGCTCTTCGCCCACGTCGGGATCGTCACCGCGGTGCCGGCCACCCCGACCGACGCGTACGGGCTGCTGGTCTCGGCGATCCGGCACGACGACCCGGTGGTGGTCTTCGCCCCGGCCGGCGCGCTGGATGTCCGCGAGGACGTCGACTTCGCCACCCTCGCCCCGGTGCCGTTGGGTCGGGGCGTGGTGCGCCGGGCCGGCGACGACGTGACCGTGGTCGCCGTCGGGCACCTGGTGCACGACGCGCTCGCGGTCGCCGGGGAGCTGGCCGACCAGGTGTCGGTCGAGGTCTTCGACCCGCGCACGCTCTACCCGTTCGACCTCGACGGGTTGGTCGACTCGGTGAGCCGGACCGGGCGGCTGGTGGTGCTCGACGACTCCAACCGGTCCTGCGGCATCGCCGGGGAGATCATCGCCAGTGTCGTGGAACGGGTACCGCTGGCCGCTCCGCCCCGGCGGGTCACCCGCCCGGACGGCGCGGTGCTGCCCTTCGCGCCCGCGCTGGACCGGGCCGTACAGCCCGGCCGGGCGGCCCTCACCGCCGCCATCCACCACGTGACCAAGGACGGATCATGATCGATGTGAACTACCCGTGGCCGGCGGCCGGCCGGGCGTGGACCGACCTGCCGGAGGCCGCCCGCCGGGCGATGGTCGCCGCCGGGGCGCAGGAGTGGGAACGGATCTTCCACGGCCGGGCGACGTACAACAAGCAGTGGCGGCTGGCTCGGCCGACGGTGCTGACGGCCGACTCCTTCCGCGAGCTGAACGAGGTCTGCGACCGGATCGCCCAGCTCGTCCTGGACGCCTGCCGGCGACGCGCCCGCACGGCGGGGGAGCTGCGCCGGCTGCTCGGCGTGCCGGCGGGGGAGACCCGGCTGCTCGACGAGGACGAGCCGCTGACCGAGGCGCTGCTGGCCGCGTACCGGCCGGACGTGCTGCTCTCCGGCGGGGAGCCGCGGATCGTCGAGTACAACATCGACAGCAGCCTCGGCGGCGGCTTCGACGCCGACACGGTGATCCAGCGGTTCGCCCACCTCTACCGGGAGCGCGGCCTGCTCGACGGCGTGCCGGCGCGGCCGGCACCGTCCCTGCTGGACCAGCGGTTCGTGGCGATCCGGGACGAGCTGGGCCTGGCCGACGGGGCCCGGGTGGCGCTGCTGATGGACTTCGACGCCGAGTACCCGGGGCTGGACGACCCGGAGACGTTCATCCGGATCCTCTCGCCCCTGGCGGACCAGGCCCGGCGCTTCGGCATCGACCTGGTCATCGCCCCGGTCGCCACCGCCACCCTGGACGCCGACCGGCGGCTGGTGGTGGGCGGCGCCCCGGTGGACGCGCTGTTCCGGCTCTTCGTGCCCAACCGGGTCACGCCGAGCGCGGGCCTGGAGGCGGTGGCGGGGGCGCTCGCCGCCGGCACCCTGCCGATGTTCGTCAGCGCCGCCGCCTGGCTGCTCGGCAACAAGGTCAACTTCGCCTGGCTCTACGAGGACCTGGACCAGCTCCCCGCCGACGACCAGGCCCTGATCCGCCGGTACGTGCCGCACACGGTGGTGCTGACCGAGGCCGAGCTGGACCGGGCGCTGGCCGAGCAGGCGGACCTCGTCGCCAAGCCGGCGGACGGCTCCGCGGGCCACGACGTGCTGATCGGCCCGGAGCTGAGCGCGGCGGCCTGGGCCGACGGGGTGCGCGCGGCCGTGAGGCGGGGCGGCAACATCCTGCAGCGGTACATGCCGGCCGACCGGGTGGCGATGGACTTCGTGCAGATCGAGACCGGGGAGGTGGTCACCGCGGAGGTGCCGTACAGCATCGCCCCGTACCTGTTCGGCCGCACCGGCTCCGGCGCGCTGGCCCGGGTCGGCTACCCCGGCTGCGAGGGCGTGCTCAACCTCGCCCGCGGCGTCCTGCTGACCGGCATCCTGCTCACCGACTGACCGAACCGACGATCGTCTGTCGTTTCCCGACGCGACCCGCCGGGGCGGACGTCGGGAAACGACAGACGATCACGGCCGGGGCGCGCGCCGGGCGGCGAGGTGGGCGCCGAGCCGGCGTACCGTCTCCGCCGCCGCGATGGCGTCGCTGCGGGCGCTGCCGTGCCGGCCGTCGCTGCTGTACAGCGACGCGTCCGCGCCGGCCGGGTGGTCGGTGAGGTGCACGTGCACGGTGCCCAGCCACTCGGCCAGCCGCCCGGTGTGCGAAGAAAGACGACGCATCCGCTCGCTCAGTCCGGACCGCAGGGGAGCCGGGACGGCCGGGCTGTGCGAGACGTCGAACATCCCGACGGTGACCACGTCCGCCCCGGCCGCCCGCAGCGCACCGATCATCGCGGCCAGCTCGGCGTCGACCGCGTCCGGGTCGAAGGCCGGGCGGAACGCGTCGTTGCCGCCGCAGACCACCAGCGCCAGGTCGGGGTCGAAGGCCAGCGCCGCGTCCAGCTGCGCCGCGCGCACCTCGTGCGCCCGCAGCCCCCGCCGGCCCAGGTTGAGGTACGCCAGCCCGGGGCGGGCCGCGCGCAGCTCGGCGGCGATCCGGTCCGCCCACTGCACCGGCGGGTACCCGTCGACCGGCTCGCACATCCCCTCGGCGACGCTGTCGCCCAGCACCACGAACCGGCGCCACGGATGCCCGGCGAGCAGCGCGCCGCTCTCGCCCTCGCGCAGGCAGTACGGATCGGTCGCTTCGGTCAGCGTCGATGGCATGGCCGGCAGGCTAGCCGACCCGGGCGGTGGGCGTCGACACCGCGTCAGGAGCACGACCGTGAGCTGACAGCGCCCCCACGTCCCACCAGCGTCGATCAACGTCGATGCGTTACGCGGCCACGTCCGGTCCGGCCCGGGGTGAACAACCGCGCCGGGGGCCTGGATCCGGCCCGCTGCCGCGAGAAACATGTGCACTCATCGATCGGCCCATCGGGCCGTCCAGCCCTCCCCGGGAGGAACGCGTGAGAACCACACGACGTGGCGTGCTGTCCGCCGTCACCGCCGCCCTGGTCAGCGGCGCCGTCGCCGCGGCACCGGCGCACGCCGCCCCCGCACCCCTGTCCGCCGAACGGGCCGCCACCCTCACGGCCGCGCTCGGCACCGACCGCACCGCCGGCTCCTACGTCGACGCCTCCGGGCGTACCGTCGTCGCCGTGACCGACGCGCGGGCCGCCGCCACGGTCCGGGCTGCCGGCGGGCAGGCCCGCCTGGTCACCCGCAGCACCGCCGCGCTGGAGCGCGCGCAGTCCCGGGTGGACCTCGGCGTCACCGGCACCGCGACGTACGTCGACCCGGTGACCAACCAGGTCGTGGTGGGCGTGGACAGCACGGTCAGCGTCGCCGACCGGGCCCGCATCGGGGCCGCCGTGGCCGCCTCCGGCGGCAGCGCGCGCACGACCGACCTGGCCGGGACGCTGAGCATGCGGATCTCCGGCGGCGACGCCATCTACGGCGGCGGCTACCGCTGCTCGCTCGGCTTCAACGTGCGCAGCGGCAGCACCTACTACTTCCTCACCGCCGGGCACTGCACCGACCTGTCGGCGAGCTGGTACGCCAACTCCGCGCTGAGCACCAAGCTCGGCGACCGGACCGGCACCAGCTTCCCCGGCAACGACTACGGCATCGTCCGCTACACCAACACCTCGGTCGCCATCGACGGCTCGGTCGGCTCGCAGGACATCACCGCCGCCGGTGACGCGTACGTCGGCCAGGCCGTGACCCGTCGGGGCAGCACCACCGGCACCCACAGCGGCACGGTCACCGGCCTCAACGCCACCGTCCGGTATGCCGAGGGTGTCGTGCGCGGAATGATCGCCACCAACGTCTGCGCCGAGCCGGGCGACAGCGGCGGCCCGCTCTACGCCGGCAGCACCGCGCTCGGCCTGACCTCCGGTGGAAGTGGCAACTGCCGCACCGGCGGCCAGACCTTCTTCCAGCCCGTCAAGGAGGCCCTGAGCAAGTACGGCGTCGCCGTCTTCTGACCCCGGCCCAGGTGGCTCCCCGGTGTGCACACCGGGGAGCCACCTCACGTCGCGGACCGGCGTCGCCTGCGGCGTCGGCTGTTGGCCCGATCGCCCAGCTGCGGCGGGCCGGCCGGACCGCGCCGCTGCCGTTCCAGGCGCCGGCGGGCCCGCTTCGACAGGTTCTCCTCCGGGTCGCCGGGACGGAACACCCCCCACCCGACCCACCCGGCCATACCCAGGAACGCGAGGCCGCCGCCGCCGGCGGTGAGCGGCACCAGGCTCGGGATCCAGGCCACGTCGGAACGCCGGTCGAGGACTCGCGCCGCGACCGGGGCGGTGGGGCGTTCCTCCAGGTACGGTTCGATCGTCACCTCGGCGATGCGGAACTCGCCGCTGTCGGCCACGAACTCCCCGCTGCAGGTCCACCCCTTGCCCTTTCCTTGGTCGTACGGGACACACCGGGTGACCCGTACCTGGCCGGGCGACCCGGCGTACTCGGCGAGGGCGGCGCCCACCCCCCGCACGAGCAGCAGCAGACCGGGCACCACGAGGAGTGCGGCGAACCCGCCGACGATGAGCAGCGGCTGCCAGTCGAGTCCACCGAGCCGCCGCCGTTCCGATGGTTTCGCCAGGTCACGCGCCATGCCCGGGGATGGTACGAGGGCCGGTCCACCATGCGGGTTCCCGTGGCGTACCGGCGAGGTGACCGGGCCCGGCGCTAACCTCGCCGTGGAGGTGAGGCCGGTTGGTGCAGGTGGCGGTCTGCGGCCCGGCGTCGGCGACGCCGGCCGAGCTGGCCCACGCCCGCCGGGTGGGGGAGCTGCTCGCCGCGCGCGGCGCGACCGTCCTCTGCGGAGGTGGCGGCGGGGTGATGGCCGCGGTCGCCGCCGGCGCCCGGGCCCACCACGGCCTGGTCATCGCGGTACGCCCCGACGACGGCACCGCCCCCGGCCCGGTCGTCGACGCCTCGGCGACGCTGCTGACCAACCTGGGACAGGCCCGCAACGCCGTCCTGGTGTGGAGCGCCGACGCGGTGATCGCGGTGGGCGGCTCCTGGGGCACCCTCAGCGAGGTGGCGCTGGCGATGCGTCGGGGCGGGGTGCCGGTGGTGGTGCTGGGCGGCTGGCGGGTGGTGGACGCCACCGGGGCGCCGGTGTCCGGCCCACGTCACGTCGACACGCCCGAGGAGGCGGTCGGTGTGGCGCTGGCGGACCGGCCGGGCTCCGCTCCGGCGCGTCGGGCGTAGCTTCCTCGCCCGGCGCCTGACCTCGCCCCGTCCTGCCGGCACCGGCCCCGCCTCGGCCGGCGACGCAGCGACCCGGCAGGCGCGGAAGCGGGAGTGATCAAGGGTTGACAGCTCAAGCCGGCTGCGGCAACCTTGCAGCCGACCACGCGATCGGCGTGGGCGCTCTGCATGAGGGAATGACGCCTGTGATCCGGGTAGGCCGAGCGGCCGCCTGAGTGTCGACCACGCGACGAATGATCGTCGCGTGGCTCTGTCACGGTGAGCGGTCCAACGATTCCTCCGCCCATCGCAGCTTCTCCCATGCATCGAGGTTCACGTTGATCATGGATGCCCGCATCCAGCAGTCCGTCGTCGCCAACCTGTCCAGCCGACCCGCGCCCGTCGAAGTGGGGCCGTTCGTGATCGGGGTGGATCCGACAACGACCAGTCCCCACATCAACTACGCGACGCCGCGTCCCGGTACCGCCATCACCGCGGCCGACGTCACCGCCCTGGTCGCCGCCTTCCGTGCGGCTGGTCGCAGACCCCGCCTGGAGTACGTCGTCAGTTGCGCCCCCGGCCTGGAGGCACTGCTGATCGCCGCCGGCTTCGTCGTGGAAGCCCGGCACACCTACCTGCTCTGTGTGCCCGGCAAATTGCAGACCCCACCCACGCCAGACCACCTCGAGCTGCGCGAACCGGGCACCGATTCCCAGCGCGCCGCGCTGATCAGCGCGCAGAACGAAGCCTTCGGCGGCGACCGGGTGGCTTCCGCGGCTGACGTGGCTCGGCTCCGGCGCCTGCAGGCCGCCGGCGGCGCGACCGTCATGGCCGCCACCGACGACGGCACCTGTGCGGGAGGTGGCGGGGCGGTCCCGCCCACCGGCGCGGTCAGCGAGGTCGCCGGCATCGCCGTTCGTTCGCCTTACCGCCGCCAGGGGCTGGCGGGCGCCATCACCGCCGACATCACCCGGCGGCTGTTCACCACCGGCGTGGAGATCGCCTGGCTGGAGGCCTCCGGCGAGAAATCGTGGCGGGTGTATGAGCGCGTCGGCTACCGACCCGCCGGTCAACGGCTTTACCTCGCCATGGACTGAGGTCCGACAGGGGACCCGGGCTGAGGTCCACCGACCGAGGCCCCGGCCACCCGGCGTTTGCTGATCTTGCAGGCGATACCTCACCCGCTGGCTCGGCGGATGAGGAAGACTGCCGGCATGGCTGATCTGGACGATGTGAAGACCGCGCCGCACGGATGATCGGCGGGGATGCAGCTCAGTCCCCGGTCATGCCGTCGATCTGCTCCCGGAGGATGTCGGCGTGGCCGCAGTGCCGCGCCAACTCACGAATCATGTGCACGTAGATGTAGCGCAGTGACACCATGCCCAGGCGGGGATGAGGAACAGTGTCGTCGAGGGCGAAGCCGGCCGCGATCTGCCTCGATCGATCACATGCCGTGGCGTACTCCGTGATGACGCTTGCGACCGTCTCGCCCGAGCCGACCTGCCAACTGGCGTTGTCACCGAACGAGTTGCCAATGATCTGTTCACGTGGCTGCTGTGCCAGACAGTGCTGGAACCAGTTCCGCTCGACAGCGGCGACGTGTTTGACGAGGCCGACGAGCGTGGTGAGCGAGGGCACCAGGCTCCGACGGGCGTCATCCTCCGGCAGCCCCCGGAGCTTGCCAATGATCACATCGCGGTACGCGTCGATGAAGGCTTCCAGAACCTCTCGCTCCGGAGCCGTGCTCGCGAGTTCCTCGCTGTCAAGCGGCCGGGCGGTCGTCACATCGACACCCTAGACGTCTGAGGTTCCGTCTCGCCATGCCAAGATCGGCAGGACACGTCCTAGTCTGGCCTGGTGACTCACGCTGCTGATGGCAGTCCCGGGTCGGCCCGAGCGGTCTACCCAGGGACGTTCGATCCGTTCACACCGGGTCATCTGGATGTTGTCGACCGGGCGCGCCGCATCTTCGATCAGGTCACCGTCCTTGTTGCCGTCAACGACGGCAAGCGGCCGTCTGGGACGACTGGTGCGCGGGCGAGGGAGATCCGGGGCTTGCTTCCGCCGGGCTGGGAGAACGTCGCGGTGGCCGCATGGCATGGGCTGACCGCCGACTACTGCCGGCACAACGGGTGCGGGCTGATCATCCGCGGGGTCAGGAACTCGACCGATTTCTCGCACGAGTACGAACTCGCCGCGATGAATGAGGCGCTGGGCGTCGCGACGTTGTTCATGCCTGCCCGGCCGGAGTTGGCGACGATGTCGTCCACTGCGGTGCGGGCTCTGCGCGCCTGAGCTGCTCACGACGAGCGCGCGGGGCGGTGGTGCTGCCGTGGTGCGGGCAGTGTGGACTGTTCTGCGGTGAACGGGGTTTCGTTGTTGCTCCGCGGCAACCGAGCTCACCGAGGCTGGAGCAACCCGCGTTCGATCATGTGGGCTCGCAGCGTCTCGGCGTCCTCGGCGGACATCAACCGGCGTGGGATCACGGTCGCCGGCATCCGGCCGACGTACACGATCCAGAACTCAGGGGTGTCCCTCACCTGGGTGACCCCGTCCCAGGCGATGCCGCCGGATTCCGAGCCGCTGCGCATCATGATGTTGTCGTCGGTGATGTCGTAGGCGCCCTCGACAGCGTAGCGACTGGAGCGGCGCTGGGCGCGCGTCCGCACCCACGGCGGGTAGAGCATCGAGAGCAGACCACTCACGATCAGCGCGATGCACAGCGGCGTGATCCGGTCACCCCACCCGAACCCTTGCGACACGACGACACCGATCGCCCCGACCGCCGTCAGCACCGCGCCGACGTGGCCGTACCTGCGCAGCCGAACACTGCTGAGCGCGGCGGCCACGCGGCCCGGGTAGGCGGGATCGGCTGGGACGTCGAAACGGATGTGCACGTCAGCACGATAGTGCCCGCCCCGGCCCGCGGGCCCCCGTGGCTCGCGCCCCGCGGGCCGGATCGTCGGGTTCCGCCCTTGTCGATGGCGGGCGCGGCATTGCGGTCAAGAAACGCCGGCCACCGCAGACACCCGCGCTGATGGATGCACCGGGGCGTTCACCTTCGTCGCCGGTATCGGGCCGGCCCTGAACTCCGTTCGCGCTCGGTCATGAGCGACCGCGTGCGGACCGCCGCGTGATGCAGTCCGGGGCACGGCCACCTTGCCGCTCGCCCCAGCTCGGGCCCACGGCGGCGGCTCATGGCAGGACCAACGAGAAGTCTCCGAGGGCTCTGCGGTGCGGCGTAGAGCCGATCAATGGAGGTGACCGGGAGCCCGACGTCGAGGAGTGTGCCGTGGGTGCTGGCGCGGAAATCCCCGTCGCCGGCACTGGCGGAGCCGGAACGGCAGCGGACGCAGCGGTTCGAGAGCAGAGGGAGGCGCGTGGGCCGAGTGGTCCAGGGCAGCGCGATATGCGGACGCGTAGACATGATCTCCTCTTGAGGCCTGACGGATGGCATGGGTGAAGAGCCGACGGCGACGTCGGCGACCGATGCGCGGGGAAGGTGTCAGGTCTACAGAGCAGGCGGCGTCACGCGGGGTGAAGTCCTCTCGTGAATGGTGCGGAGAAGATGATGCAGCACAAGGTAGGGCGCGACGGGCTCGCGGGGCCACCGATTTCGTCCTGATGCCGAGCACTGGGGCGGGGTCGGCGAGCGGGGCGCCGACCCATGCGCCGATCACCGCGCGATGCGAGAAGCGGACCCGCCGATCCTGCTACCCCATCGACTCGGCGTAGCGAAGCATTCGGGTGCCGGGCGACTCGCGCGAGGGAGCGAGGACTCAGGGGGCGGCAACCAGCTCGGACGACGGTCGCCACTCGCGCCTGATCAGCCCGTAGACCCACGAGTCAGAGACCTCGCCGTTCACGACGCAGTCTTCCCGCAACGTCCCTTCACGCACGAACCCGAGCTTCTCCAGCACGCGGGCAGATGCCACGTTGCGGGTATCGGTCTCGGCCTGGACTCGATTCAGGTCCAGCGTGTCGAATGCCCACCGCAGCAAGGCGCGCGCGGCCTCGGTCGCGTAGCCGTGGCCCCACGCCGCATCGTCGAAGCAGTAGCCCAGCGACGCGCTGCGGTAGTCCGGATTCCACCGGTTCAGGCTGCACCAGCCGATGAACGCCCCGTCGGAGACACGATCCGCGGCCAGCCGCGCCCCGGTGCCCGCCTCTGCCATCTGCCGGCAAGCCGTGATGAACCGCTCGGCGCGCACGCGGTCGCTCCACGGCGGCGCGTCCCAGTAGCGCAGCACGTGGGCGCTGCTGTGCACCGCGAAGAGATCGTTCGCATCCGCGTCGTCGAAGGGACGCAGTCGCAGGCGAGCGGTGTGCAGCGTGGGGGCGGGCAGCGACACGCGCGTCATGTTCCCTCCCGTGCTCGGCGGCGGATCAACCAGATATCCAGAGCCGGCCACTCGCAATGGGTTTTCTCGGCGGGCGAACGGAAGGCTGTTCTCGCTCATCAGCAGAGCCGCGAGCGCCGGCTATGTCCCGGAGGCCCTGTACGCGGCCAGTAGTTGGGGTGCCGGTCGAGGTTCTTGCGGGCCCGACAGTAGCGCATGGTGGTCGGCGGTCGGCGTGCCGGTCCGTACGCACGTCGATCAGTGCACTGGATCATGATGATGCCGATCACGGGGAGTTCGGGGGCTTGGCCTGCTGCGGGTGGATCGTCTCGTGACGGGCCAGCATGGCGACGAACTCGCTGATCTTCCGCTCGCGGGTCTGCGCCCGTTTGACGGCATTGACGCGGTGGATGAGAGCGAACCGGTTGGTTTTGGTGAGTACGTCGAACATGGCCTGGGCGGCGGGGTCGGCGGCGATGGCGGCGAGGAGGTCGGCCGGCACCTCGGCTTCTGACGGCGGGGCGTAGGCGGCCGCCCACCGCCCGTCCGCCTTCGCGGCTTCCACCGCGGCGCGGCCTGAGGGCAGCATCCGCCCCTGCGCCTCCAGCCGGGCCACGTGGGCGACGTTGCGTTGTGACCAGGAACTGCGCGGCCTGCGAGGGGTGAACCGGATCCAGGAGGTTTCCTGATCCCGTTTCCGGGCCTGCCCGTCGATCCAGCCGAAACACAGGGCCTCGTCGACCGCCTGCTGCCAGGTCAGCGTCGTGACTGTGCCGCCCTTCTTGGTCAGGGCGAGCCAGACACCGGGCGACGTGGCGTGGTTGGCCGACAACCACGCGCGCAGCGCGCCGGCGTCCGCGACGATCAACTCATCCAGTTCAGCGCTCCCCATGACGGCAGGCTATCGCTGCGCCGTCGCCGCAGCGTCTGCCGGTGGGCGTACGTGCTCGGCAAGGCAGCCGGGCCTGCTCGGTGAGTGGTCGGTCAAGGCAGAATCTCGACGTACCCGTCGCTGCCGTGCACGCGGATCCGCTGCCCATCGGCAATCAGCCGGGTGGCATCTGCCACCCCGACGACAGCCGGCAGGCCGTACTCCCGTGCGATCACTGCGCCGTGTGTCATCAATCCTCCGACCTCCGTCACCAGACCTGCGACGGCGACGAAGAGGGGCGTCCAGCTCGGGTCCGTGTGGGCCGTCACGAGGATGTCACCCGGTTCGAGATCAGCCTGGGCCATGTCCAGGATGACGCGGGCGCGCCCTTCGATGGTTCCGGCGGAGACCGGTAGGCCGATCAGGGCGCCGGTCGGCACGTCGTCGCGTCGGTACGTCCCGGCGATGGCCTCGCCATCCGAGGTCAGCACCCGGGGCGGCGTGAGCGCCTGGTACGACCGGAACGCGTCCTTGCGCTGCTGGATGAGCTGGTGATCCACGCTGTTCGAGCGAACGACGTCGTGGAGCTCCTGGAACGTGAGGTAGAAGATGTCCTCCTTCTCGGCGAGCACGTTGGCCCGCACGAGGCGCTCGGCCTCTTCCAGCAGGGCCTGCTTGTAGACGAAGTAGCGGCTGACGATGCCGTACTTCGGGTACTCCCGGTAGCCGATGAAGGTCCGGAGCCGGTCGATCATCCGCTTGGCCTCGTTGGCCTTGTGCTCCCCGTCCGGCAGGGCCCGCAAGCGGGAGAGTACGTCCTGCTCCTTCTGCTGCGCCTCCTGCCGCCCTTGCTCGAAGCGCCGCTCGGCGGCGCCCGGCTCGAGAAGCTTGACGTGGTCGAGGATCAGGGGCACGAGCGTGGTGGGGCGTTCGCTCCAGCGCGGCCTCGTGATGTCGATCTCGCCGGCGCAGCGCATGCCGTACCGGTCGAGGTAGGCCTCGATGGCGTGGCGCGCCTCGGTCCCGCCCGCGAGCTTCGGCAGCTCGTCCAGGAAGCCGTCGTCCTCGACGCCCTGCAGGAACGCCACCACCTCCGGGTGCGGGCGGATCACGTCCGCGACGTCGAGCAGCGCCAGTCCCATCTCCGACGTGACGTTGCCGGGGGCGGACAGCGTGAGGGTGTCGGCGGCGTTCTTCTCGCCCAGCCATTCCTGCAGCTGGTCGTTGAGCCACCAGGTGGCCTCCATCCCCGCCATGATCGCCTGCATGCTCAACGGATCACCGAGGACTCGCTTGTGCTCCTGGAAGGCCTCCAGCAGGAAGTCGAACAGCGCCGGTCCGATCAACGTCGCGATGTCGCGCCGCAGGGCGGCGATGGAGGCCTGGCTGCGCTCGATCAGCTCGGTGACGATGGCCGGGTCCGTCTCGATCGGGGCCGACGCGCCACCGACCGGCGGCCTGCCGGGACCCGCGTCCGGGAGCGACGGGACGAAGTCGTCGCGGTCGAGGACGCTCTCCAGTGCGTCCCTGGTCAGCGGATCGCCCTTCCCCACCATGTCCAAGAGGCCGGCGCGGCTCGCGGGCGAGGCCAGGTGCCGGGTGACGTCGACGAACAGCCTCCCGCCGGCCTCGTGCATCGGCGCCATGGCCGTCAGTTGCCACATGGAGAGCCCCAGTGGCTTCATCGGGTCGGTCATCATCTGCTGGTGGCCAACGGAGACGTAGACGTGGTTCTCCCGGTCGCCGGCCACGGGGATGGGAAACAGCGTGGTGATCGGCCGGCTCTGCACGATGTGGAAGTCATCGTCGACCAGGCACCATTCGATGTCCTGCGGGCGGCCGAAATGCGCTTCGATCCGCCGCCCGAGCTGCACGAGCCGCACGACCTGCGCATCCGTCAGCGCCGGCTGCTCCTGCCGCTGCGGGTCGATCGCCACTTCCTGCGTGCCGCCAGCCGGCAGGGCGTGAACGGCACGCCGTTTGGCGGCGACCGCCTCGGCGACGACCTCGCCGTCGCGCACCGTGAAGACGTCCGGGTTCACCAGGCCGGAAACCAGGGCCTCGCCGAGGCCGAAGCTGGCGTCCACGGTGGCGACCTTCCGGTTCCCCGTGACGGGGTCGGCCGTGAACAGGATGCCGGCCGCATCCGAGAAGACCATCTGCTGCACGACCACGGCCATCTGGACCGTACGGTGGTCGATGGCGTTCCGCAGGCGGTAGGTCACGGCCCGCTCGGTGAACAGCGACGCCCAGCACCGGCTGACGTGCTGGAGGATCGCCGCCGGCCCCACGACGTTCAGGTACGTGTCCTGCTGGCCGGCGAAGGATGCCGTCGGCAGGTCCTCCGCCGTCGCGCTGGATCGCACGGCGTAGGCGGCCTGCTCGCCGAACTGGGTGAGCGCGCGGGTGATCGCCGCCGCCAGATCGCCCGGGACGGCAATCCCCTCGATGGTCCGGCGGATCTCCGCGCTGAGCGTGCCGATCGCCTCCCGGTCATCCGGGTTCAGGCGCGACAGCTGATCGAGCCGATCGTTGATGGGCGGCGCTTCCGCCATGATCCGCCGGAAGGCGGCCGTCGTCACGCAAAACCCGGTCGGCACCCGGATGCCGTCGATCCGCGACAGCCCGCCCAGGTGCGCGGCCTTGCCGCCGACGACCGCGACCTGCGTCTCGTCAACCTCTCGAAGGTCCACCACGTACCGCTCGATCATCGCGACACCTCCGAGGCAGCCGTGCTTGTCGGGCACGTCCGCATATCTGGTTCGAGGTCGCCGCGTCCCCCGTACATCGGCAACACACCCACGTCGTGCCCCCAGTTCCTCGTCGGTGCCGTGTCCGGCCGCCGATTCTGCGGTAAGACCCAGGTCTTGCCGCAAGCCCCCGGGTGCGCTATACGTTAGAAGTGGCAAGGAGTGTTAACTCCTTGCCTTTGCTTTCGTCGTCCGCCGCGGGCTGAGATCCTTCGACCGCCTGGAGCGTGCCGGGTACCGCCGGCGGGTGCCGGACCCCCACGACCGCCGCGGCGCCCTGGCACTCTCAGACGCCGGTGGCCACGGCCATGTCGCCCGGGTGGGCTTGGCCAGCGCGATCGTTGGTCAGCTCATCATCGCCGGGGCCGAGGTGATCTGGCCGGGCAACCCGGACCTCGACGACGTGCTGTTCAGCGTTTCCCCGATCCTCACCGGGGCCAGCCAGTCACCGCCTGTCCCGTACAGCGCTGGGCAGGTTGTCCCCGCCGCATCGCAACGTGCGGGAGCCTCGCGATTCGCCCGGGATGGGGCCGGATGCGGGTGCGGCGGCGAACAGGAGAAAATGGACGAATGAGGGAGCGGACCGGCCTGACCCAGGTGGAGTACTTCGTACTGCACGAGTCCGACGGCGACGCGCCCCTGCCCGAGATCGCCGACGCCTGGTTCGACAACGGGGCGAGGTCCCCGACGGTCGAGGAAGCCGTGCCGGCGCTCGCCGGGGCGCTGGTGGGCCTGACCGCCGACGGTCTGGTGGAGGTGCGGAGGTTCACCAGCTGGCCGGCACCCTGGAACGGCGGCGCGCCGGTCGAGGGCGCGCACCTGCGCGCCGAGGTGGGCGGCGTCGACCCCTGGCTGCCCGGCCCTGCCCGGATCGGGCTGCTGGTCGCCCGCCTCACCGAGGAGGGTGGGGCGTACCTCTGACTCCCGGCTGGCCCGGTGGACGAGAATGCCGACGGGCGGGTGGTGCCTGACCCGGTTCTTCGATACCGGCGACGAGCGCCAGGGGACGGTGGGCTGACTCAGCCCGCCGTTGCCCGGAGCAGGGCGATGTCGTGCTGATCGACGGCGCGCGGCGGGTAGCCCTCCCGGAAGCGCAGCTGCTGGGCCACCGACAGGCAGGGCACCGGCCGCCCACCGATGCTGCCCTCGGCGAAGCCGTCCGCGGCGTAGCCGAAGCTGGCGCCGTCCAGCCCCTCCTGGACCCCGCTGCCGTCCGGCCGGAACGCCACCGGGTGCAGGTCGACCCGCCGCCCGTCCGGCGCGGTGAGCTCCGCGCGGACCGGCAGCCAGTCGACGGTCACGGCGAAGCCGAGCCGGTCCAGCAGGGCGAGGACCTCCGCCTGCTGGGCCGCGTCGACGGCGAGGTCGAGATCGCCGTGCGGTCGGGTCTGCCGGCCGACCACCGCGTCGACCGCCCAGCCGCCGGCCACCCAGCCCCGCAGCCCGTGGGCGGCGAACTCGGTCAGCAGGGCGGTCACCTCGTCTGCGTCCACCCGGCCAGCCTGCCAGGCGGTGCCGACGCGCCCTCGCAGGGTGCCTCCGCGGCGGACCGGCCGCAGGTGGCGAGGCTGCACCACCGCCGCAGGCCGCTCTCGTCGAGGAACAGCCACCCGCACCGCTCGTCGGGGCACGCCCGGACGGTGAGCCGGCGCGGGTCGGCCAGCAGTTCGGCGGCGCTCCAGGCGACCGCGTGCACGGGCAGCCGCAGCCCGGCGGTCAGGTCCGGCCACCACCGGCCGCGACCGTCGGCGTCGCGCCGGAAGACCAGCGTCTTCGCGGCCTCCTCGGCGTACCGGGCGACCGCGTCGAAGGCGCGCCGGTCCTCGGCGTCGGTCAGGCAGGCGTACAGCCGGGCGCGCAGCGTGCGGGCCTCGTCGAGGGCGGCGTTCGCCCCGACCGGATTCCGGCGGGCCAGGTCGAGCAGGCGGCCCACCGTCACCTCGTCGGCCAGCCCCAGGTGGCCGGTCCAGACCGCCAGGGTGCGGTAGCCGCGCAGCCACTCCGCACCCGGCATTGGCGGCTGGTGGCCCCAACCGGCGAAGGTGTTGCAGAACTCCAGCGCCGGATGGCCGCCGACGCTCCACGGCAGGGACTCGCCGCGGACCCGCACCTCGTACACCGGTCGGCCGGTCCGCTCCAGGCGGTGGTCGGCGCGCAGGATCCGCCGGTGCACCTCCCGCAGCCGGTCGCCCGGCTCGACCCCCAGGTCGTCCACCAGCGTCCGGCGGGTGCGCCGGTACAGCCGCAGCGCGTCGGCCTGCCGGTCGCCTCGGTACAGCGCGGTCATCAGGGTGGCGACCAGGTGCTCCCGGGTCGGGTGCCGGCCGACCACCGGGGTCAGCTCGGTCACCACGCGGGCGTGCTGGCCCAGCGCGAGCCGCGCCTCGGCGCGCAGCTCGACGCCGGTGAGCCGGCGCTCCTCCAGCGGCCCGTCCAGCCGGTCCCGCAGCACGTCGTCGGCGGTGCCAACCAGCAGCGGGCCGCGCCGCAGCGCCAGCGCCCGGTCCAGCAGCCGGACCCGCTCGGCCGGGTCGGTGGTGGCGGCCGCCCGGTCCACCAGCTCGACGAACTCCACCGCGTCCACCCGGTGCCCGTCCGGCTCCACCAGGTAGCCGTCGCCCCGGGTGGTGATCCGGACCTGGTACGGGGCCAGCGCCGCCCGCAAGCGCCCGATGTAGGTGTGCACGGCGCCCCGGGCCGAGGCCGGCGGCTCGCCGTTCCACAGCAGGTCGATGAGCCGCTCCGTGCTGACCACCCGGCCGACGTCCAGCAGCAGCACCCCGAGGACGCACCGCTCCTGCCGCCGACACCCCAGCTCCACCACCTCCCCGCCCCGCCGCACCTCGAACGCCCCGAGCAGAAGAAACTCCATACCCCTCCTGACCCCCTGACCCCCCACCCCGGTTGCCAGCCTGGCCCCCACCGCCTGGTCGATCATGAAGTTGTTGCCGCGCTCTCCGGCGTGTCGTGGCTACAACTTCATGATCAACGGTGTGGGGGAGGGCGGGCGAGGGTGGGGAGGGTCGGTGGTGAGGGGGTGGTGAGGGGTGGGGGTGAGGGTGGGGGCGTTCTGATGCCGATGGAGGAGTTGAGATGCGTAGGAGAACGAGTGTCGCTGTGGTCGCGGCCGTGGTGGCGGTGGTCGCGGGCGGGGCGAGCCCGGCGTCCGCGGACGCCACCGGGGGTACGGGGGGCTGGGTGCCCGCTCCGCAGGGATCCTTCGAACAGCCGGCCGGGGCCCGGTGCGACTTCGCCATCCGCAGTGAGCCGGTGCGCGACGAGGTCCGCAAGCTGGTGCTGGACACCAACCCGGACGGCTCGCCCCGCCGCGAGCTGTACGCGGGGGACCTGATCGTCAAGGTGACCAACACCGACAGCGGGGCGAGCACCCAGGTGGACGCCAGCGGCACCGCCATGATCGAGTTCCACCCGGACGGGTCGCAGACCTGGTACGCCAACGGCCCGGCGCTCTTCGGCTTCCGCCAGGACGGCGGCACGCTGCCACGCGGCTACTGGCTCGTCGACGGGGTGTACCGCATGGAGTTCAGCCCGACGTTCTACAAGACCCTCACCATGGTCCACGGCACGACGCACAACGTCTGCGAGGACCTGGACTGATCGTCCCGCCGCGTTCCCGGGTGGCCGTCGGTCGCTCGGGGACGCGGCTCAGACGCTCTCCTGCGAGATCTCGAATCCGGTCGGCGGCGAGTGGGCGAAGCGGCCCCAGACCGGGTGGGCCGAGATCCGGGCGAACCAGTCGTCGAACGGCTCCGGCCCGCCCCGGAACCACCAGTCCTCATGATGCCCGGTCCACTCCGGGTCCGGCCCGAACCGGTATTCGGCGTGCAGCTGGACGTACTCCTCGTGGTCGCCGTCGGCGTCGACCACCTCGAACTGACGCACGACGCTCAGGACGAACGCGGCGTCGCCGGTCGCGCCGACCGTCGCGTACTGGAACAGCAGGCCGTCCTGCTCGGGCAGCTCGGTGGACACCTCGAACTCGACGGCGGCGAAGCGCCGCACGGCGTCCAGCAGCCGGGCCGGCGGCGGGACGGTGGAGTCCGGTGCGGCGAAGCCGCCGAGGTCGCGGAAGGCGGCCTCGGCGGCTTCGATCGGCAGTCGTCGGGTCATGGCGTCATCCTGCCCGCCCGGACCCGGCGGCGCGGGCCCGGGCGTCAGCGGGTCGGCCTACGGCCACGGCCCGGCCGCCAACTGCTTACCGATGTACGCCAGCACGTTGCGTGCCTCGGCCGCGGTCTTCGTCTGCAGGATCAACCGGTTGACCTCGGCGTAGTACGCCGGACTGTGGGTCGTGGAGTGCACGGCCGCGCCGAGCGGGTTGGCCGAGCTGACGAAGCGGGGCAGGTAGACGCCGTTGGCCGCCTCGTTGATGCCCACCCCGAGGCTGGTCAGGTGCGCCCGGGCCGGTGCCGCCGCCTTGGCGCCGCTGGCCACGATGTGGTGCGCGGCGGTCTCCGCCGGGCGGACCACGTTCGCCGCGGTGAGGCTCCCCGCCAGGGCCTTCGCGTTCACCGAACACGGACCCGAGTTGTGCACGAGCACCGCGTCGGCCGCCCGGCCGTCGCCGGTGACCACGTAGAAGGTGTGGATGCCCGCGACGGTCAGGTTGTGCACCCGGTCGACCCGGGTGTACGGCGTGAGCCCGTCCACCATGGCGGTGCGGCCGTCGGCCAGCCGGACGACGTCCCCGAGCGTGAGAGCACCGGCGTCGACCCAGGTCCCGGCCCCCACCACCCAGAACGGGTGCTTGTCGGTGGCGGTGATGACCTCGCCGTTGACCTCGACGTCGACCAGGTGCTTCACGCCCTGACCGATGATCAGGTGGGTGACCTCGCGGGGTCCGCGCTCACCGGTCTCCGGGTCCTCCGCGAGGACCAGGTCGCCGGTGCGGACGTCCTCGATCGGCTTGGTGCTGCCGTCGGCCATCACCACCCGGGTGCCGGCGGCGAAGCTGTTGCCGACACAGGGGATCTTGGCGGCCGTCTCGACCACCTTCTCGGCGGTGCTGGGCACCGCACGGGCCGCGACGTCGTCCGCGGCGGCCGCCGCCACCTTCGGCGCCGCGGTGGCCGCTCCCTTGATCGCCGAGGTGGCCATGCTCGCGCCGGCGCTGCCGACGATCGAGATGCCCGCGTCGATCAGCTCGGCGTTGGACTTGCTGACCCCGGCCGCCTGGAGGCCCGAACTGGTGAAGGAGCTGGTCTCCTCGCCGCTGAACAACTGCCGGGCGCCGCTGATGGCGACGTCGACGCCGTGCACCGCCACCGCGCCACCGGCGGCCGCGCCCACACCCGTCCAGCTCGTCGCGGCCCCGAGCGCCACGCCCGCGGCGGCCTCGGCGACACCGCCGACGAGTTTCACCCCGCCGAGCACCCTGTTCCAGGGGAATCTGCCGTCGGGATCGCCCAGGCGTATCGGGTTGTTGTAGGCGTACGTGTAGAGCGCCAGGTTCATCGACGCGTACACGCCGCCGTTCGGGGTGCCCTCCAGGTAGTTCTCCAGCACCGGGTCGGGCGTCTGCCAGACCTGGGTACGCGGGTCGTAGTAGCGGGCGCCGTAGTAGTAGAGGTTGGTCTCCTGGTCGTACTCCTTGCCGGTGAACCGGTGCGGCACCGGCTGCGAGGAGTGCTCGCTGACCCAGGTCTCGCCACCGGGGAAGTACTGCAGGTGCTCGCTCATGCCGCCCTGGTCGTCGGTGACGAACCCGGTCGACCCGAGGTGGTCGCTGTGCGAGTAGTACTGCCGGTCCTCGCGGCGGAAGTCCGGCTCGACCAGCTTGGTGATCAGCTTGTCCTGGCCGATGTAGACGTGCTTGAACTCCTGGTTGCCCCGGGTGGAGTAGTTCTGGTTCGGGTAGATGTGGAACTGCGCCCCGTCCTTGACCACCCGGCTGCCCTGGTCGTCGTAGTAGTAGCGGGCGCTGTTCGGGGTGCCGCCGGCGTTGTCGCAGGACGCCGGGGTCTGCGGCAGCGTCTTGCTCTGCACGTTCTCGTGGCTGCAGGCGAGGCGGTTCTCCTCGTCCCAGATCATCTGCCGGCGCGGCCGGGGCTGCTGCTCCCGGCTGATCTGGTTGCCGTTCTCGTCGTACTGGAAGGTGTAGATGCCGATGCTGGTCGGCGCGTGCGGCTTCGCGCTGCCGTAGGCGTACCCGTAGTTGTAGCTGAGCTTGCCGTCGACGATCGTGTTGCCGTTGCTGACCAGCTCGTGGGTCTGGCTCTTGCTGGTGATGTTGTGCAGGCTGTCGTACTTCAGGTCGACCCGGTAGCGGTCGGTCTGCGGGGTACGCGGCTGGTAGCTGCCCTCCGCGTGGGTGAGCTGGTAGAGGTCGTCGTAGGTGTAGCTCTGCTTGCTGGGACCGCCGACCTGCATGCCGACCTCGGGGCCGCTGGGGGCCACGGTGTCGTTGGCGATGGACATGATGTTGCCGACGTTGTCGTAGCTGTAGTCCAGGTTGTGGAACACGTAGCCGTTGGAGAGCTTCGCCTGGATGTTGCTCAGCCGCCGGTCCTCGGTGTTGTACGAGTAGCGGGTGCGGGTGCCGTTGCCGGTGTCCAGCAGGATCCGCTGCTCGAACTTGTCGTAGTCCAGCCGCTTCAGGTAGTCGTAGCTGAACTCGCCCTTGACGCCCCGGGCCGAGTCGACCTGGCCGCCGCTGTTGTAGTGGTAGGAGAGCTGCTCCCCGTCCGGCCAGGTCATCGAGAGCATCCGGTTGAACGAGTCGTACCGGTACTCGGTGGTGAAGGTCTGGATGTGGCTGCCCTGGGCGGGGGTGGTGCGGGTCTCCTTGACCAGCTCGCCGAGCGGGCCGTACCGGCGGCTGACCTTGCCGGCGCCGTCGACGAGGTCGGTGATCCGGTTGGCCGCGTTCTCCGGCGCGCCCGGAGCCCCATAGGTGTAGCTGACGTTGTTCGCCGGGAACACCGGGTACCGGATCGCCTTGAGCCGGGTGTAGTCGTAGTCGTACTCGATCGATTTCGACACCGCCGCCAGCTTGCTGGTGACCTTGCGGACCAGGTTGTTGGCCAGGTCAAAGGTGGAGGTGACGGTGCCCGAGTCGGGGCTGGTCAGCGACGTACGCCGGCCGAGGTTGTCGTACGTCGAGCGGGTGACGTTGCCCTTGTCGTCGGTCGCGGCGACCAGCTCACCGATCGGGTTGTAGCGGTAGCTGGTCCAGATGACCGGCTGGCCGCCGGCCGGGTTGAACTCCTTGACCGCCGTGGTGATCTGCCGGGCGTCGGTGTAGGTGCGCTTGGACTTGCCGTTGGCGTCGGTGACCACCGTCTCGAACTGGGTCACCCCGTCCCGGTCCGGGCCGAAGCCGTACTCCATCGTGGTGGCGGTGCCGTCCGGGAAGGTGGTGCGGGTGGTCCGGTCCAGCACGTCGTAGCGCACCTCGGTCGGGGTGACCGGGTCGTACGCCGGGTTGAAGGTGAGGTTGCCGGCGCCCTTGGCCTCGGTCACCGGATACCAGCTCTTCACCGCCCGGCCCAGGAAGTCGTACGCCACCCGCCCGGAGACCACCATCACCTCCTCGGGCGCGCCGTCCGGGGTGGCCGGCACCGCGGCGTCCTTCTTGGTCTGGGTGGTGCGGTTCAGCCCGTCGACGAAGGTGATCGTGTCGATGGTGTCGTCGCGGACGCCGCCGTCGGCCTCGCGGTCCACGTGCCGGGTGACCGCGTACGGGTACGCCGCCTCCGGGTGGTACTCGAAGTCGATGGTGAACCGGTTCTCCGGGATCTCGTACGGCCCGGCGACCTGGTCGAGCCGCCCGACCGCGTCGTAGGTGTTGCGGATCTGCTGGTTGTTGAAGTCGATGGTGGTCTCCACCAGGCCGAACTTCAGGTTGTGGGTGGCCGTCGACCGGTAGCCGAAGCTGTCACTGATCGACTCGACGTGGGTGTTCACCACGTCGTCGTAGGTGTAGTCCAGCCGGTACCGCTGGCCGGCCTTGTTGGCCGGGCCGCTCACCGACTTGAGGTTGCCGTCGCCGAAGTACTCCAGGTCGGTGGTGGCGGTGGTGCCGTCGGCGAGGGCGGCCCGCACCTGGGTCAGGTCGCCGGTGGTGCAGTTGATCGTCGACTCGCGGTGCCGCATCAGCGTGCCGTTGCCGCGCACGTCGATCTGCTTCGGCATGCCGACCAGGTACGCCGCCTGGCAGGCCGGGTCCTGCGCGGTGTAGACGACCCGCGCGTCGAGGTCGTCGGCGGCGCCCGCGTCGGCGGCGTCGAACTGGCGGGTCAGGTTGCCGACGTCGTCGTACTCCCGGGTGACGAAGGTGGTCTTGCCCGGGTTGGCCCCGCCCTCGTAGGACTTCACATCGGTACGGGTGCTCTGCGGGAACAACGTCGCCGTGGTGCTGGCCAGGTCGGCCGGGGAGCCCGGCGACGAGACGTTGCGGGCGGTGTAGGTCTGCACCGTCTCCTGGTACGGCTTGCCGGCGCCGTCGGCGGTCAGCTCCTTCTCGAGCAGCCCCTTGGTGTAGAAGCTGTCGGTGCGGAAGGTGCGGGTGACGCTGCGGCCCACGGCGTCGCCGTTGGCGTGGTCGCGGTGCTTCTCCACCACCGTGCCGTAGCCGCGGAACTCCCGCTCCCGCCGGTCGTAGACGCCACCGTCGTAGTCGTAGGTGACCAGCTGCACGTCCTGGCCGTCACCGGGCCGGCCGTCGTCCACCGAGACCTTCGCCAGCACCCAGCGCGAGTGCGGCTGGCCGTAGGTGTTGCCGTCGCGGGTGTAGTCGAACTCCATCCGGCCGCCCAACGGGCGGTCGACGGAGGCGAGCAGGTTGGTCCGGCCGGTCCGGTTCTCCGCCACCACGAGCTGGTTGTCCCGGGTGGAGGAGAGGTGGTCGGCGTACCCGTCGCCGTTGATGTCCCGCAGCGCCTGCTCGGTGCGGCTGGCGCCGGTGGCGATGTCCGCGCCCGGGTTGATCACGACGCAGACGACGGTGAAGCAGATGCCGAAGGTGAAGTAGACGCCGCCGCCCAGCTTGGCGTTGCGGTCGCCGTTGACGTCGGTGAGGCTGCCGTGGAACGGCACCGGCGGCTCGAACCCGTTGCCGGTGTTGAAGCCGACCCGGATCGGGCTGCCGGAGAGGACCTGGTCCAGCAGGCCGTCGCCGTTCATGTCGGCGAGCGTGCCGGCCGAGGAGGACCGGCCCTGGCTGAACGAGGCGCCACCGGCGAAGCCGTAGAAGTCGGTGTTGAAGCCGATGTTCAGCCCGGCGTTGGTGCCGCTGCCCTTGTTCAGGCCGGCGGGGTTGCGCCACTGCTCGGCGGCGGCGAAGGCGTACCCGAGGTTGAGCGCGACCTTGCCGTTCTCGTACACCCGGTCGGGCAGGCTGTCGCCGTTGACGTCGAGCAGGTCGAACGCCCCGTCGGAGCGGGTGCCGCCGAAGCTGCCGCCCACGCCCAGCGGCGGCATGTCGTTGCCGGACTGGGCGCTGGTGGCCGCCGAGGTGCCGGGCGGGCTGTCGTACCCGCGGCCGGTGGAGATGGTCCGGGCCGCGCTGCCGGCGCTGGCGTTGCCGGAGACGTTGGTGCTGCGCCGCACCGCCCCGTCGGGCAGCGTGCCCCGGGTGTCGCCGAGCGCGCCGTCCGGGTCGGTGTACTGCACCGCGCCGGCCCCGACCACGTCCGGGAACTGGTCGCCGTTGAGGTCGAGGAAGTCGACCTGCCCGGTGCTGTCGCCGGTGGCCAGGCTGCCACCGATCGACCCGATGCCGCCGCCGACGCTGCCGGTCAGCGACACCTGCTGCGACCGGGACAGCCGGGGCACCGCGGTCGCCCCGGCGAAGTCCTGCGGCCGGGGCAGGTTGATCGAGTCCACGCCCAGCCGGGAGCTGCTGACGTTGCTCCGGGCGACCCAGGAGTGCTCACCGGCGCCCCACCGACCGTCCTGCGGCGAGGGGGTGAACGGGGTGACCTTCGGCGGGTCGACCCGGGGGTCGGCGGCGAAGTCGTCCTTCTGCGCCTGCGGGTCGACGCTGTCCGGCAGCTGGTCGCCGTAGTGCTCGTCGACCACCAGGTCGTCCTGGGCGATCGGCTGGGTGGCCCGGTCCTTGTTGCCGTTGTAGCCGACCGCGCCCCAACCCCGGTACGGCTGCGGGAACGCGCCCTCCTCGGCGGCGCTGTGGAAGGCGCTCGGCGCGTCCGACCCGGCCACGGTGACCGACTGGCCGGTGAGGAACGCCCGCAGCTTCGGGTCGGTGGTGCTGAAGTCGAACCACAGCTCGTCACCGGTGTCGGCGGTGATGTCGAAGGCCCCCGGCGAGGTCAGCACCCCGTTGGTGACCTGGAAGTGCCGCTTGGCCACCAGCTCGCCGCGGCGCTTGACGGTGAACGCCACCCGGGCGGTGGGGTGCTCGGCGCCGAAGGCGAAGCTCAACGTCGGCTCCACGCTCAGCGTCCCGCCGCTGGTGACGGTGTACGCCGACTGCGGCGCGGTCAGCCCGTCGACCGGGTACAGGTCGAGGGTGTACGGCGGGTGCACGTCGATGAAGGGCTTGCCGTTGGCGTCGGTGAGCCGGTCGACCCCCGGCGCGGCGGTGTAGTAGGCCCGGGGCGTCCAGGTCAGCTGGTCCACGTCGACGGGCGAGTCGACCCGGATCCGCCACTGCAGCGTCTGTCCCTGCTGGACGTCCAGGTCCAGGTTCACCGGCACGCTGCCGGTGGTGCCGGCGGCCAACGTCTGCTCCAGCACCGGCGTGCCGTTGCGGGTGATCAGCACGGTCACGTCGTCGGAGGTGGCGCCGGCCTTCACCAGGTCGCCGGAGAGGTGCATGGTGCCGGTCAGCGGCACCTTCACCGTGGCGGCCCGGCCGCCCAGGGTGAAGTCGCGCGAGGCCTGGAACTGGTACGACGGCAGCCCGTTGACGTCCAGCGGGTCGCCCACGCCGACGTAGCTGACCTTAGGGTCCCAGGTCACCTCGTCCAGTCCGCCGTCGGCGGCCGAGCCGACCCGGAAGTAGAGCCGGTCGCCGCGCGCCACGGTGACCGCGTCCACGCCGGTCGGCGTCTTCGCGCCGTCGTCGTCGGCCTCGATCCGCGCCGACCAGAGTTCGGTGCCCTCCTTCTGCACGGCGACCCGGACCCCGTCGGCGGTACGCGACTCGGCGCGCGCGGCGGCGGTGCCGGGGGCGAGCTGCACCGCGCCCTCGACCTTGACCGTGCCGTCGTACGGCGCCACCCACCGGCGGACGCTGTCCAGCAGCGGGAACGAGTCGGTCATCCGGTCCCGGTCGGCGTTGAACGAGTCGAACAGGCCGGTCGCGTCGACCTCGCCCTGGCCGATCGGGACGGGGGTGTCGCCGCTGACCCCGTAGACCGGGACGCCGTTGGCGCCCACCCGGCCGAACAGCACGCTGGCGCCGTTGACCAGGTCCTGGATGCCGTCGCCGTTGACGTCGCTGAAGTACTGCTCGGTGGTGGCGAACGAGTTGACGTAGTCGAGTTGGGCGGCGGCCGCGCCCAGGTAGCCCTCGACGCCCAAGGTCAGCGTGTTGCTGGACTCGCCCATGATCCCCGGCAGGTTCAGCGGCTGCGCCTGGGCGGCGAACGTCGCCTCGCCGGTCGGGCCGGAGAGGTTCTTGCGGTACTTCACCGACCCGCCGTCGCGGAAGACCTTGTCGGGCAGCGAGTCGCCGTCGACGTCCACCAGCGCCAGCAGCCCCTTGTCGCTGCCGTGGCTGAAACCGACCTTCACGCCGACCGAGCCGGACTTGCTGGGCGAGCTGCCCACGCCGACGTACAGGTGGCCGCCGCCGCTGGTGTTGGTGTTGGCGTTCAGCGCGCTGGCGTTGCCGGCCTGCTCCGGGGTGAGGTTCAGCGCCGCGCTGCTCAGGCCGTCGCCGGGCGAGGTCCACGGCTGCGCCCGGAACGCCTGGTACTGCCCGGCGGAGTCGCGGATGTCGTCGTGGTAGCTGAACCGGTGCCGGTTGAACTCGTGGTCGTCGGCGTCGTACTGGATCACCGCGTCGAGCAGCGTCTTGGCGAACGCGCCCCGCTTGTAGGTGAACTCGTAGCGGCGGATCAGGCTGTCGTCGAGGGTGATCTTCACCTCGCGGAGCAGGTCCGCGGTGACCCGCTTGAAGCCGCCCCGGGCGTCGATGGAGGTGTCGACGCGCAGCGCCTCGCCCCGCTCGCGGTCCCGGTCGAAGCTGACCGCGTACCGGCCCTCGCTGGTGCCCTGGCCGGTGTAGGTGATCTTGTCGACGTAGAGGTTGCGGCCGGGCACGCTGCCGCCGGCCAGGCCGGTGTCGTCCACCTTGGCGTAGTGGTAGCGCATGAAGTTGCCGCGCGGGTCGCGGACCTCGCGGACCGACCAGAGGAAGACGTTGCCCGCGTCGTCGGCCAGGCTGGCGTCGGTGGCCGGCCCGCCGGCACCCGCCACCGCGCCGTAGTGCCAGTGGATGCCGTTCTTGTCGGTGACCTCCCAGGTGTAGTTCTTCGGGTTCGTGCCGTGCCGCACGATCCGCGCGAAGCTGCCCTCGACCCGGGTGTGGAAGACCTTCTCGGCGCTGCGGGCCACCGGCGTGCCCCGGTGCGCCACGGGGGTGAGCTGTTCGCCGTTGAGCAGGTACGTCTCGGTCTCGGTCGCGCCGGCGTACCGGGGCACGCCCCACCGGGTGTCCACCGAGATGCTGGGCACCGCGAGGTCCCAGCCGACGCCGGTCCAGCCGTTGCCGGAGGAGGAGCTGTAGGAGAGCCCGAGCTGCGGGGTCAGGCCCTGCCGGCCCGGCGGCACCTGGATCGGGTACGCCAGGTGGTTCTCACCCTGGTTGTTCGCCGACGGCGGGGCGATCAGGTTGATCCCGGCGCCGGGGTCGGCGGCCTGGATGCCCTTGATCTGGTTGGGGTTGAACTGCACGCCCTCCGGGTGCTCCGGCACCGTCACGGTCGCGTTGATCATGTCGGTGAAGTGGTCGGTCAGCGAGGTGACGGTGTGGTTGACCTCGTCCACCGACACCCGCTCCAGGACCTGCCAGCAGGTCTGCACGTCGTCGAAGAAGTACGTGTAGATGTCCTGCGCGGTGAACTCCTCGGTGAGCAGCGCCGGGTCGTACGGCAGGGTGACCTGGATCGAGGCGGCGAACTGCTGCGGGTGCGGCGTGAACCGGTAGCCACCCCCCTTCGTCTTGCCCGTCACGTTGGTCATGCCGCTGTCCAGCTTCGGGGTCAGCCCCTTCGGCAGGACGGTGACGCCGATCCCGGTCGGCAGCCGGACCGCCTTCGGCCCGATGGCCAGCTTCGCCCCGCCGTACGAGACGGTGGCGGCGATCCCGGGCGCGACCACCTGCTGGTAGTCCGGCAGGCTCGCCGCCACGTTGGTCATCGCCGCGGTGCCGGCGCTCTCGCCGCAGGCCGGGCCGGGCGTGGTCGCCGACTGGGTGCTGGTGCGATCCGGTTTCTGCCGCGCCACCGAGGCGGACAGGCCGGAGGCGACGAGGGCGAGCACCGCGAGGACTGCCAGCAGTCTGGTCCATCGGCTCGTCAGAGCGTGGAGGCGGAACCCGGGGAGGGGAGGATGCCACATGGTCGAGACCCCTTCGGCGGCACACGTGGGACGAGGGCTCACGCAGTATCGACAGGTCTCAGCGCCGGGCGACATTGGCCATCGCAGTATTTAAACTGTCGGATAGTAGATGTAACGTCTACTCAGCGTGAGGCGCTGCGGCTTCCCTTGCCGGCACGCCGGCCCCGGATCCGGCCCCGGATCCGGCCCCGCGGGGCACCGCCGGCCGAGGTTCCCGGGCCCCCGGCCGCAGCCCGCCGACCAGCAGCGGAGCCACCGTCAGCACCAGGCAGGCCGCCGCCATCACCCACAGCGCCGGGATCAGCCCGAGCGTCGCCGCCGACCAGCCGCCCAGCAGCGCGCCGACGGGCAACCCCAGGAAGGCCAGCGAGCCGGAGATGCCGATCACCCGGGTCTGCAACGCCTCCGGCACCCGCTCGTAGAGCGCCGCGCCCAGCAGCGGGTTCACCGTCGCGATCGCCATCCCGGACAGGAACGTCACGGTGAGCACCACCACCAGCTCGTCGCTGAGCGCCAGCGCCAGCAGCCGGGGGGTGCCGCTGGCCGCCGCGCCCACCGCGAATGTCAGCTGCCGGGGTAGCCGCGGCCCGGCGGCGGTGAAGAGCAGGTTGCCGAGCAGCGCGCCGCCGGAGAAGACCCCCAGCACCAGGCCGAAGCCGGCCGGGTCGCCGAACACCTCGGCCACCCAGAGCGGGATGTAGACCGCCACGCTGGCGTTGGCGAACATGTTCAGCGCGGAGACGACCACCAGCATGGTCAGCAGCACCCGGTCGGTGCGCAGGTAGCCGAAGCCGCCGCGCAGCGCCCGCAGGTAGCTCTCCCGGGGTGCCGGTTCCGCCGGCGCCGGTGGCCGGACGAGGACGCCGATCAGCAGCGCGCAGACCGCGAAGGTCGCCGCGTCGATCCAGATCGCCCAGGTCACCCCGACCCAGTCGATGAGCAGCCCGCCGAGCACCGCGCCGAACAGCGTCACGCCGCGCACCAGCCCGTCGTAGGCGGAGGTGAGCCGGATGAGCGGCACCCCGGCGCGCTGCGCGGCCGGGCGGAACATCACGTGCTTGACCCGGTCGCCGATGCCGCGCAGCCCGCCGGCGACCGCGACCAGCGCGACCAGCGCGCCGAACCCCAGCCAGGGCGCCAGCGCCACCACCGCCATCGCCACCGCGCTCGCGGCGTCCGCGACGATCGAGGTACGGCGCACCCCGAACCGGTCGGCCCAGGGCGTGGCCAGCGCGCTGGAGAGCAGGTACGGCAGGGTCTCCGCCGCCGCGACCAGGCCCATCTTCGTCGGGCTGCCGGTGGTCTCCAGCACCAGCCAGGGGATCGCCACCACCGAGATCCGGCTGCCCAGGTTGGAGATCAGATCGGCGGCGACCAGGACGGTCAGCTCCCGCCGCGGCTTCACGCCGGGCTGCCGATCCCCGCTCCGGTCGCCTCCGGCGCCGGTTCGTGCGCGGCGGCGTGCCGGGCCCGCAGGGCCAGCTTGTCCACCTTGGCGGAGCGGTTGAGCGGGAGCGCGTCGAGGAACTCCACCCCGCCGGGCGCCCAGGTCTCGCTCAGCTCGGCGGTCACCAGCGCGATCAGCTCGTCGCCGGTCACCGTGGCCCGCGGCGCGCGCACCACGTACGCGTGGGGCAGCTCGCCGGCGACCGGGTCGGGCACGCCGACCACCGCGGCGGCGCGTACCTCGGGGTGGCCGGCGAGGACGTCCTCGATCGGGCGGGAGTAGATCGGCCAGCTGCGCTGCCGGGTGAGGATCCGGTCCTGGAGCCGGTCCACCAGGTAGAGGTAGCCCTCGTCGTCGAGGTGGCCGATGTCGCGGGTCCGGACCCAGCCGTCGACCAGCGTCTCGGCGGTCAGCTCCGGCTGGCCGTGGTAGCCGGCGAAGCTGAGGTCGGTGCGTACCCACACCTCGCCGTCGGCGCCCGGTGGCAGCACCTGCCCGTCGGCGTCGCGGATCTCGATCGCCACGTCCCCGTACGGCTTCCCGCAGGAGCGCAGCCGCTCCGGGTGGGCCGGGTCCTCGGCCAGGCCGGGCAGCGCGGTGATCACGACGGCCTCGCTGAGGCCGTACACGATGCGCAGGACCGGGCCGAAGCGCGAGATCGCCTGCCGCAGCCGGGCCGGCGCGGCGGGCCCGGCGCCCACGTTGAACATGAACATCGCGGAGAAGTCGGCGCCGTCCAGGGCCGGGTGGTCGAGCACCTGGTAGAGCATCGGCGGGGTGACGAAGGTGGAGTTGATCCTTTCCTGCTCCACGGTGCCGATGAACGCCACCGGGTCCCACTGCTGACGCAGGAAGAGCACGCCGCCGGTGAAGAGGTTGAACAGCGTGGTGATCTGCCCGCTGGCCAGCCACATCGGCGAGTGCGACAGGTGCCGCAGCAGCGGGAACCCGGCGGCGCGGAAGTCGGCCGCCAGGGCGAGGATCTGCCGGTAGAAGCTCTCCCGGTGGTGCACCAGCTTGGGTGTGCCGGTGGTGCCGCTGGTCTGCAGGAACGATTCCGGCGCGGGCGGGGCGTCGGGCAGCTCGACCGGGCTGCCGGGGGTCAGCTCGGCGCCGAGGCGCAGCACCGGCACCCCGGGCAGCGAGGCGGCGATCTGGACGCCGAGGCCGTCGGTGGCCCGGGCGTCGTGCACGAAGACGTCGGGACGGGCCAGCCGGACGAACTCGTCTATCTCCCGGCGCGACGTGACCGGGGCGATCCACATCGTCCGGCAGCCCAGCAGGTGCAGCGCGAGCTGGAGCAGCGGCCCCTCGACCGCGTTGCCGAGCATCACCAGCACCGCCGCGCCGGGCCGTACGCCGTGCGCGGCGAGCGCCGCGGCCAGCCCGCGCACCTCGTCGGCGACCTCGGTGTAGCTGAGCCGCCGGCCGTCGCCGACCAGCGCCTCCCGGTCGCCGAAACCGGCGAACAATTCCAACGCCTGGTGCACGTAGCTGGTCGGTCGATCAGTCATCGCACAGCCCCCAGTCGATGCGTGGTGGCCGCCGCGACGTGCCCGGTGGGACGCGCCGCGGCGACCGGCCGACAATGGCATCCGGGCAGGTCGGAGCCCGGTACGCGACGAGGTGCGCGACATGGCGACCGCACCGCCGCCGGTGTCGAGCCTAGGGGCGGGACGTCCGGAGGGGACAGAGCCGAACGGTGCCCGACGGCTCTCCCCGGACATTTGATCACGTCGATCGGGTTGATTGACGCCCGTCAGCGCCAGCGGCTAGGTTTCTGGACCATCGTCCGGGCGGTGCCGATCATGGACGCCGACTCCGGGCTGCCAACGATGGAGGTTCCATGTCGACCCCGAAGAGATGGCACGTCATAGCTTCCGCGGCCACCCTGCTGGTCGTAGCCACCCCGGCGGTGGTGGCCAGCGCCGGCCCGTCCGACACCGACACCGCCCGGCACGGGCGGGCCGAGTGGGCGGGCAGCTGGGCCACGGCGGTCACCCGCGGCAACACCGTCGGCCTGACCAACACCGGCCTCAACAACCAGAGCATCCGGATGATCGTGCACACCAGCATCGGCGGCGACCGGCTGCGCGTGCGACTGACCAACCTCTACGGCGACCAGGCCGTCAAGGTCGGCCACGCCACCGTCGCCCGGCCGAACACCGGCACCGCCGACGACCGGTCGGACATCGACGCGGGCAGTCTGCGCGAGCTGACCTTCGGCGGCGCGACCTCGGCCACCATCAACAAGGGCGCGGAGCTGCTCAGCGACCCGCTCGACTTCGCCGTACGGGAGCAGGAGGACCTCGTGGTCACCCTGCACTTCCCGGTGCTCACCGGGCCGGTCACCTTCCATGGCCAGTCCAAGGTCACCAACTTCATCGGCGCCACCGACCTGACCACCGCCGCCGACGGCGCCGGTTTCACCATCCGGCCCAACTGCTGCTGGATGTTCCTCTCCGGGCTGGACGTCGAGCGCCGGCACACCCCGGGCTCGATCGTCGTCCTCGGCGACTCCATCGGCGACGGCAACGGCAGCACGGTCAACGCCAACAAGCGCTGGCCCGACCAGCTCGCCGACCGGCTCGTCGACGCCCGGCCCGAGGTGCGCACCCCCGGTGTGCTCAACCTCAGCCTCGCCGGCAACCGGCTCAACCACGAGGGCCCGGAGCCGGGCGCCGGTGGCTTCCCCGGCTACCACGAGCTGGGCCCGAACGCCCTGGCCAGGCTCAACGAGGACGTCTTCCCGCAGACCGGGGTGAAGACCGTCGTCACCCACCTGGGCATCAACGACATCTGGATGTCCGGCGACTCCGCGGAGCAGATCATCGCCGCGTTGCGGCAGGTCAACCAGCAGGTCAAGGCGCGCGGCCTGGGCAGCCTGGCGGCCACCCTGACCCCGTACGAGGGGCACGGCAACCCGGGGGTGTGGACGCCCGAGAAGGACGCCACCCGACAGGCGGTCAACAGCTGGCTGCGCGGCGCGGGCGCGCACGAGTTCGACGGCGTGCTCGACTTCGACGCGGTGCTGCGCGACCCGGCGCAGCCGAGCCGGCTGCTGCCCGCGTACGACTCGGGTGACCACATCCACCCGAACGACGCCGGCAACCAGGCGATGGCGGACGCCGTACCACTGCGACTGCTCGGACTGTGACACCGGTGGGGCGGCGGGGTGACCCGCCGCCCCACCGTCCATCCTGGGGAGGAAGCACCACCGTGGACGTCGACGAGATCCTGACCGGCCTCTACAGCGAGCAGGGCCGGCAGCACCCCTATCCGTGGTACGCGGCGCTGCACGGGCACGGACCGGTCAGCACCGTGCCGACCCGCGCCGAACACCGCACGATCACCACCGTCGCCGTCGGCTACGACCTGGTCTCCCAGGTGCTGCGCGACCCGCAGTGGTACAAGCAGGCCCCGCCCGGCTGGCAGGAGCAGGAGATCCTGCGCACCTTCAACTCCTCGATGATGTTCGTCAACCCGCCGGACCACACCCGGATGCGGGCGGTCTTCGCCAAGACCTTCACCCCGCGCCGGCTGGGCGCCCTGGAACCGGTGATCGTCCGGGTCGTCGACACGCTGCTGGACCGGATGGCCGAGGCGGGCGCCGACGGCACCGAGACGGACTTCGTGGCCGACTTCGCGTACCCGGTGCCGGCGCTGGTGATGGCCGAGTTCATCGGCCTGCCCGAGGCCGACCTGTCCTGGTACCGGCAGCGGGTCGACTGGATCGACGAGTTCCTGGACGTGGCCGGGAAGACCCCGCAGCGCCTCGCCCTGGCCAACCAGGCCGCCGAGGAGCTGCGCGCCTACTACCGGGACCTGATCGCGCACCGTCGCGCGCGGCCCGGCGAGGACCTGATCAGCGGGCTGGTCGAGGCGGTGGACGCCGGCGACGTGGCGCTGACCGAGGACGAGCTGATCAGCAACCTGATCGTGCTCTTCAACGCCAGCTTCGTGACCACCGTCTACATGTTCAGCAACGGCCTGCCGCTGCTGCTCGCGCATCCGGACGTCGTCGCGGCACTGCCCGGCGACGACGCGCTCGCCCGGGGCTGCGTGGACGAGGTGCTGCGGCTGGCGAGCCCGGTGCACTTCCTGGCCCGCGCCGCGCCCCGCGACACCGACCTCGGAGGCGTGCCGGTCCGGCGGGACGAGAACGTCCTGCTGATGATCGCCGGCGCCAACCGCGACCCGGCCCGCTTTCCCGACCCCGACCGGTTCGACCCGCGCCGGGTCGGGCCACCCTCGCTCGCCTTCGGCGTCGGCCCGCACTTCTGCCTCGGCGCGGCGGTGTCCCGGCTGGAGGGGCGGCTCGCTCTGCCCCGGCTGCTGGCCCGCTTCCCGCGGCTGACGGTCACCCGGACACCGACCTACAGCGGGAGCCTCTTCCTGCGTGGCATCGACAAGCTGTTCGTCTCGACCGGCGGATAGGAGACCGCATGCCCCTCGACCCCCAGGTGGTGGCGTACCGGGCCGCGCGGGCCGCGGCCGGCACGCCGCCGCTCTACACCCAGACCCTCGCCGAGGCCCGCGCCGCCGACCTCGCCGCGATCCGCGCCGGCGGCGGCGACGTCGAGCCGGTCCACGAGGTACGCGACGCCGACGTTCCCAGCCCGGCCGGCGACCTTCCGGTACGGGTGTACCGGCCGGCCGGCGACGGCCCGCTGCCCACCCTGCTGTACTTCTTCGGGGGCGGCTGGACGCTGGGCAGCGTGGACACCGCCGACGGCATCTGCCGCCGGCTGGCCAACGCCTCCGGCGGCCAGGTCGTCACGGTCGGCTACCGGCTCGCCCCCGAGCATCCGTTCCCCGCGGCGGTGCACGACTGCCACGCCACCACCGCCTGGATCGCGGCGCACGCCGAGGAGTTCGGGGCGGATCCGGAACGCCTCGTCGTGGGCGGCGACAGCGCCGGCGGCAACCTGGCGGCGGCGGTGACCCTGCTGGCCCGCGCCACCGGCCCCCGGCTCGCCGGGCAGCTGCTGGTCTATCCGAACACCGACCAGCGGGCCGACCGCGCCCCGGCCGGCGACGAGGACCCGCTGCTGTTCAACCGGCACTCCGTCGACTGGTACCGGCGGCACTACCTGCCGGACCCGGCGGACGCGGCGGACCCGCTCGCCTCCCCGCTGCTCGCCGCCGACCTCGCCGGCCTCCCACCGGCCCTGGTCGTCACCGCCGAGTACGACCCGCTGCGCGAGGAGGGGGAGCGGTACGCCGAGCGGCTGCGCGCGGCGGGCGTGCCGGTCACGCTCAGCCGGTATCCCGGGATGATCCACGGGTTCTTCGCGATGCCCGGCGTCTTCGACGCCGGCCGGCGGGCGCAGGACGAGGCCGCCGCGTTCCTGCGGGAGCGCTTCGCGCTGGCCGGTGCGGCCGATGGCTGACCCGGTGCGCGCCGACCTGCCGGCGCCCCGGCCCGCCCCGACGGGCCCCGCCGGCGACCGGCCGCCGGTCTGCCTGGGGGACTTCGCCGAGCTGGCCCGGGCGGCGTTGCCCCCGGGTGTCTGGGACTACGTCGACGGCGGCAGCGGCGCCGAGACCACCCTCGCCGCCAACCGGGCCGCCCTCGACCGGGTCGCCGTGCTGCCCCGGATGCTCACCGGGGTGGACGATCCCCGCACGGCGGCGACGCTGCTGGGCCGGGAGCAGGCGATGCCGGTGGCGGTCGCGCCGATGGCGTACCAGCGGCTGCTGCACCCCGACGGCGAGTCGGCGTTGGCGGCGGCCGCCGGCGCGGCCGGGGTGCCCTACGCGCTGAGCACGCTGAGCAGCACCACGATCGAGGAGGTGACCGCCGCCGGTGACGGGCCGGTCTGGTTCCAGCTGTACTGGCTGCGCGACCGGGGGCTGGTCGCCGACCTGCTGGACCGGGCCCACACCGCCGGGTGCGCCGCGCTGATGGTGACCGTCGACGTGCCGGTGCTCGGCCGGCGGCGGCGCGACGTGCGCAACGGCTTCGCGCTGCCGCCGGACGTCACCGCGGCGAACCTACCCGGCGGCCGGGACGACCTCGCCCACACCGGCACGCCCGGGGTGTCGGCGATCGCCGCGCACACCGGCGCCGTCTTCGCCCCCGCGCTGACCTGGGCCGACCTGGACTGGCTGCGGGACCGTACCCCGCTGCCCCTGCTGATCAAGGGCATCCTCGACCCGCGCGACGCGGTGCGGGCGGTGCAGGTCGGCGCGGACGCCGTGGTGGTCTCCAACCACGGCGGCCGGCAGCTCGACGGCGCTCCCGCCACCGCCACCGTGCTGCCCGAGGTGGTCGCCGCGGTCGCCGGCCGCGCCGAGGTGCTGCTGGACAGCGGCGTCCGCAGCGGCACCGACGTGCTGCGCGCGCTCGCCCTCGGCGCGACCGGGGTGCTGGTGGGCCGGCCGATGCTCTGGGCCCTGGCCGCCGGCGGACGGGCCGGCGCGGAGACGGCGCTGGCGCTGCTCGCCACCGAACTGCGCGACGCGCTCACCCTCGCCGGCTGCGCCGACCCGGCGGCGGCCCGCGACCTGCGTACCCTGACCGGAGGTTGAGCCGTGGACGAACCCGTGGACCTGGACCTCGCCTCGTTGCACCCGGCCGTCGACGACCCGGCGTTGAACTCGATGAACTTCCTCAACGAGGTGGCCCAGCACTGGCCGGACGCGGTGTCGCTGGCCGCCGGCCGCCCGTGCGAGGAGTTCTTCGACGACGACGCGCCGCGCCGCTGGCTGGACCGGTTCCGCCGGCACCTCGTCGAGGACCTCGGACAACGCCCCGAGCAGGCGCGCCGCACCCTGTTCCAGTACGGCCGGACCAAGGGCGTCGTCCACCAGTTGGTCGCCCGCAACCTCGCCGTCGACGAGGGCGTCCACGTCGACCCCGAGGCGGTCGTCGTCACCGTGGGCTGCCAGGAGGCGATGTTCCTGGTGCTGCGCGCGCTGCGCGCCGGCCCCCGGGACGTGCTGCTCGCGGTGGCGCCGACGTACGTCGGGCTGACCGGCGCGGCCCGCCTGCTGGACCTTCCGGTGCGGCCGGTGGCCGGCGGCCCGGCCGGGGTGGACCTGGCCAACCTGCGCGACCAGGTGCGCAAGGCCCGCGCCGAGGGGCTGCGGCCCCGGGCCTGCTACGTGATGCCGGACTTCGCCAATCCCTCCGGTGCCAGCGTCAGCCTGGCGGACCGGCGGCGCCTGCTCGACCTGGCCGCCGAGGAGGAGCTGCTGCTGATCGAGGACAACCCGTACGGCCTCTTCCCGGCCGGCGAGCAGGGGCGGCTGCCCACCCTCAAGGCGCTGGACACCCGGCGTCGGGTGGTCTACCTCGGCTCGTTCGCCAAGACGGTGCTGCCCGGCGCGCGGGTCGGGTACGTGGTCGCCGACCAGCGGGTCGCCGGCCGCGACGGCGCCGTCGGGCTCCTCGCCGACGAGCTTGCCAAGATCAAGAGCATGGTCACCGTGAACACCTCGCCGCTGGCCCAGGCGATCATCGGCGGGGCGCTGCTGGAACACGACTGCTCGCTGGTCACCGCCAACGTGCGGCAACGGGCCGCGTACGGCCGCAACCTGCGCCACCTCCTCGCCGGCCTGGCCCGACGGTTCCCGGCCCCCTCGCAGGTAGGCTGGAACGCGCCGGCCGGCGGGTTCTTCGCGGTGGTCACCGTGCCGTTCCCGGTCGACGACGCGCTGCTGCGCCGCTCGGCGGAGCGCTACGGCGTGCTGTGGACCCCGATGGCGCACTTCTACGACGACGGGGCGCCGGTCAACGCGCTGCGACTGTCGGTCAGCGCGGTCACCCCGGACCAGATCGACCTCGGCCTGGACCGGCTCGCCGCGCTGGTCGCCGACGAACTGACCACCACCGGCTCGCCGAGCGCGCTGGTCAATTCCGATGCGGTCCGCTGAGCTCGCCGGAGCCACGGGGGATCAGCCGGCTCGCCACCAGGTGGGTCGTCGGCCGCCACTGTTCCCCGTCGAGCCGCCGGAAGATCAGTGACGCGGCGACCCGACCCATCTCGGACGGGTCCTGCGCGACGACCGTGACGGCCGGCTGGAGGAGGTCGGCGAGGGGGAAGTCGTCGAAGCCGACCAGGGCGACCTCGTGCCGCCGGCCGAGCTGCTGCAGCGCCCGGATGGCCCCGACGGTGACCAGGTTCCGCGCGGTGAAGAGCGCGGTGGGCGGTGAGCCGGCGGACAGCAGTCGGTGCACGGCCTCCTCCGAGGCCCGCTCGGTGTGCAGGTCGTGCACCATGGTCGCGGGCGACGGTCGGATGCCGTGGTCGCTGAGCGCTTCCTTGTAGCCCTGGAACCGTTGGCGCGCCGTCGGGATGCTCCGCAGGTCGCCCAGGTAGGCGATGTCGCGGTGTCCGTGTCGGATCAGGTGGTGCACCGCCGCCGCCGCGCCCTCGTGGTTGTCGGTGAGGACGGCGTCCACCGGCAGACCGACCGGCGGCCGGTCGACGAACACCACCGGGGTGCCGGTGTCGACCTCGCTGGCGAGGTACCGCTGGTCGTCACTGGCCGGGACGACGACCAGGGCATCCGCCTGCCGCCTGGTGAAGGCCCGGACGAGTTCGCGTTCCCGCTCCGGGTCCTCGTCGACGCTGCCCGCGAAGATGAGGACCCCCCGGTCCCGGGCGGCGTCCTCCAGTGCCCGGTGCAGGGCGGCCGAGAACGGGTTGGCCAGATCCTCCAGCACGGCGGCGATCGCCGCGCTGCGACCGCTGGACCGGCGGAGGCTGCTCGCGGTGAAGTTGGGCCGGTAATCCAGTTGCGCGATCGCCCGCTGCACCGCCGCGGTCTTGGGTGCGGACACGCCGGCCTCGCCGTTGACGACCCGGGAGACCGTCTTCGGGCTGACCCCGGCGAGCATGGCGACGTCCCGCAGCGTCGGTCGGGCCTTGCCGGTGCTCGTCGTTGCGGAGGCGGCAGCGTGCATGGGCGCTCCTACCGAGGCGGGTGCGGCGGCGCGGGCGGGGCCACGACGTCCGCCGTGGCCCCGCCCGAACATGATCGAGCCCAGGTTATCCCCATACCGACCGCAGCGGCCGGACGGTCAGCGACCGTACGAGCACCTCACCGCCCTCGGCGAAGAGGCGGGTCCGATCGCTGGTGGGCGACGGGAAGACCTGGTCGGTGATGGTGGTCTCGCCCGCCCCGCCGAACACCTCGACCGAGGAGCGGTCCACGTACGCCGTCATCCGCACCCGGTTCCCGTCGATCGACAGCGGCCCGGAGTGCACGCCGGGGAAGAGCGGACCGACGTCCACCAGGCCGGAGTGCGTCCGGTCGACGAAGAGGCGGCGGGCACCGACGTCGTACCCGATCAGGGTGCGTTCCTGGTCACCGGCCCGGACCTGGAGGCCGAAGCGGTCCGCGTCGCGGAGTTCGAACTCCGCCTGGATCTCCAGCACGCTGCCGTCCGCCGCCGCAGGCAGGTCGAGCACCCCGGGCGGGACGGTGGCGTCGTGCAGCGTGAACGCCGCACCGCGCAGGGCGGTCGGTCGCCCGGCCGGCTTTTGGACGAGGCGCACCTCGCCGTCGATGGTCCTCAGCCCGAACTCCCGGGGCAGGGCCATCGCGCCGCGCCAAGGTGAGGTGGGGATGCTGCCGGCGTACTGCCAGTTGTTCATCCAGCCGATCACGACGCGCCGGCCACCGGGGACGTTGTCGTACGAGACCGCCGCGTAGAAGTCCTTGCCGTAGTCGACCCAGTCGTAGCGTTCCAGCTCGCCGGGTGCCGGCCGGTCGGCGAACATGACGTGGTCGACGAGGATGTGTCCCCAGCCGCCGGAGTTGAAGTCGTTGATCTCCAGGTGGGCCCGCCGGCCGGCGAGGTCGCGTACGTCCCAGCTCACCCAGTCCAGGCGTTCGCTGTCCCTGCCGGTGGCGGTCCGGACCACCTCGCCGTCCACGACGAGGTTGACCGCGGTCTCCACCGACCGGGGCAGCACAGGTTCGTCGGTGGCGATCAGGTGGTCGACCAGCAGATGCCCCCACCCTCCGCTGTTCTCGTCGACGATCCGGAGTTCGGCGCTACGACCCCGGAACTCGCTCACGTCCCAACCGCGCCAGTTCACGAAACCGGAGAAGTTGCCGGTGGCGCTGCGCACCACCCGGCCGTCCACCAGCAGCTCGACGACCGTACGGCCCGCGCCGTCGTCCACGTGGCCGCCGCCGCCGACGAGCAGGCTCAGGTGGTTCCGGTCGATGGTGAAGCCGGGGGAGGTCAGGGTGCCGGTCGTGGAGTCGCCCTCGAGGAAGGTGGTGAGCAGCTTGTCGCCGACGTGCCCGCGCTCCGACCGCGCCGGTCCGACCACCGGCGCCCGGTCACGCAGCCCGCCGGTCGCGCTCCAGCCGGCCTGCTCGTACGTCTGGCCGTCGGGCAGTTCGAAGTCGAGCACCGGTTCGGCCCCGGCCGGCACGAAGGCGGTGGTGGTGCCGGGCAGATGCGGGTGCGCGCCCCCGCCGACGAGCAGGTTCACGTAGTCCTGGTCGACGGTGAAGTCGGCGGAGACCATCCGCCCCCTGGGTGCGTCGAAGCCCAGGAAGCTGTTGACCAGGGACCGGCCCTGGAAGCCGCTGACCTGCTGCTGACCGGGCACGGTGCCGGGGTACGGGCCGGCTCCGAACGGGCCGGGCCCCGACGCCGGGTCGTTCTCGACCGTCCATCCGGCGTAATCGCCCTCGAAGTCGGCGAAGAGCCTTCCGGCCGGCGGTGCCGGCTCGCCCGTGACCACGTTCTCGGCGGTGAACCTGGTGCCGTCCCAGTCGCCGATGAAGTACTGCGCGCCCGACCCGCCGGCCACCGCCCCGGGGTTCAGGTTGACGACCAGGATCCATTTCGTGTGGTGCGGGTCGCCGTCGACCGGCAGCTCGAACAGGTCCGGCACCTCCCACACGCCGCCGACCGCGTTGGCCGGGCCGAAGTCGCTCAGGTGACGCCACGAGCGGAGGTCGGACGAGCCGTAGAAGCTCACCTTGTGCTCGGTGGCGAGCACGACCGCCATGGTCCACTGCCCGGATCTGGTGTCCCAGAAGACCTTCGGGTCGCGGAACTCGCGGGAATCGAGGTCGAGCACGGGATTCCCGGCATATTTCGTCCACGTGCGACCGCGGTCGGTGCTGTAGGCCAGCGACTGGGCCTGGATGCCGGTGGCCGGGTACCAGCTGGTGTAGACGGCGACCATCGCCGGGGCGCCCGGTGCGCCGAAGCCGGACGTGTCGCGCTCGTCCACCACGACCGAGCCCGAGAAGATGTGCTCGTCCGTCGAGTACGGAATGGCGACCGGCAGCTCCTCCCAGTGCTGCAGGTCTCGGCTGACTGTGAGCATGGCGGGGTCGGCTCAGTGGTGGTGAGCTGATAGCTGGCAGTAGCGGGCGTGACCCATCGTCTGACTGGCCTTTGTGCCTTCGGCCGGACTTGTCCGCCTGCT